>JBEKXO010000009.1:0-75004 GCA_049511995.1 Terriglobales bacterium | reverse complement strand
CCGACAAGATCATGGTGGGCGAAATCCGCGACAATGAAACCGCGCAGATCGCCATCCAGTCGGCGCTTACGGGCCACCTCGTATTCACCACCGTCCACGCCAACAATGTGGTCGATGTGCTGGGGCGTTTTCTGAACATGGGCGTCGAGCCTTACAACTTTGTCTCGGCGTTGAACTGTATTCTGGCGCAGCGGCTGGTGCGCATCATTTGCGATTCCTGCCGCACCGCTGTGCATTATCCAAATGACGTGCTCGAGGCCAGCGGCCTGGATCCGATGCAGTGGTCGCAGGTTCCCTTGTACGAAGGGCAAGGCTGCATCGAGTGTGCGGGCACAGGGTTCCGGGGACGGACGGCGATTCATGAACTCCTGGATTTGACCGACCGCATTCGCGAGATGATTCTGGAGAAGAAGTCGACGTCGGAAATCCGCAAGGCCGCCCGAGAAGAAGGCATGCGCTTCTTGCGCGAATCGGCGCTCGACAAAGTGCGCGGGGGATTCACCACTCTGAAAGAGATCAACAAGGTCACCTTTATTGAGACCATGCGTTGAGGCAGGGTAACTGGTTACTCTCCGCATGACCGGCCTCCTGTCCCGGCATCCCCGGAGGTAACTACTCTCCTCATGAAAGTAAGGGATATCATTAAGTTGCTGGAGCGGGATGGCTGGTTTCTGAAGCAAACACGCGGAAGTCATCGGCAATACAAACACTCAACAAAGCCAGGACGCGTCACCTTGCCGGGACATCCGAATGACGATCTTCCTCCGGGCACTCTGAACAGCGTTTTTAAGTAAGCAGGATTGAAACCGTGAAATACGTTGTGGTTTACGAAAAATCCGATACTGGATGGGGGGCTTACGTTCCTGACCTGCCAGGAGTGGTCACGACCGGCAAAACGAGGAGTGCGGTTCGCTCTTTGATCCAGGAAGCGATTGAGTTTCATCTTGATGGGCTAAAAGAAGACCGATTGCCAATTCCTGAACCGAGTGCCGAAGCTGAGGTAATTTCAATAAGTCGATGACTTCCACCTCCAAACACGTACGCCGCCCGCCACTCGCGTGCGAAATCGCGGCCGACCGCGTGCTCGCGGGGCGCGCCTCCGACGCTGGGCGCATGGTCGAGGTCGCCTCGGCGCGGGAGCTGGCTCCAGGCACGGTAGTGCCCGATTTGATGGAAGCGAATCTGCGCGACGGCGCTGCTGTCCGGGAGGCAATCGAAAGCGCGCTTGCCAGCGTCGGCCACCGGTCTCGGGATGTGATCGCCATTCTGCCCGACACGGCGGTGCGCGTGGTGCTGCTCGATTTTGAAACTTTGCCCACGAAGCGCGAGGAGGCGGAAGCGGTTGTGCGCTTCCGGCTGAAGAAGTCATTGCCCTTTGATCCAGCCAATGCGCGCATTTCCTATCACGCGCAATCGACCGGCAAAGGAGTGCGAGCAGTAGCCGCGGTCGTGCTGAACACGGTTCTCGAAGAATACGAATCGGCATTTCGTGATGCCGGATACAACCCCGGGATGGTGATGCCATCGATGCTCGCGGCACTCGGAGCCGCGGATGCGGAACGGCCGACGCTGGTGGTCAAAGTCGATGCGCGCACGATCAGCATCGCGATTCTCGATCAGGAGCAACTGCTGCTTTTTCGCACTCTCGAAAATGTCCGCGGCGTGACCATTACTGGCGATCAACTGGCGGAGGAAGTTTATCCGTCAGTTGTATTTTTTCAGGATACTTACAACCTGAATATCGAGCGTGTCTATGTGGCGGGTTTGTCCGAAGCGAGTATCGCCGCCGCGGCACTGAAAAATCAAACCGGCGCGACCGTTGAGGATCTAGTGGCGGCAACCCAGATCGCTTCAACCGCCGGAACCGTTCCGCGGTGGCGTATGGCGGGAGTGGTGGGGGCGTTGATTTCGTAACTTCGGATATTGGCTGTTAGCTCTTAGCTAAAGGCCGTTTTTGGATTTCTGATTTATGCGTTTAGACATCAATCTCGCGACCCGGCCTTATGAAGATGCGCGCCAGTTCTGGTTGCGCTGGGGCCTGGGCATCGGCGCGCTTGCGGCGTTGACTGTTTTCCTGCTGCTTTGGACGGTGAGCGAATGGAAGCACGCGGGCAGAGATCGCCAGGAGATCGCTCGCCTAAACGCGCAGATTAAGGAACGCGACGATGAACGGGCGCTGGCGCAAACCTTTCTTGACCAGGCCGCCAATCGGAGCACGCGCGACCAATCGCAGTTTTTGAACGGATTGATTCAACGCAAGGCGTTTTCGTGGACGCGCGTCTTCGAGGATCTCGAACAGGTCATGCCGTCGAACCTGCATGTGGTTTCGCTGCGGCCGGAATTGAATGAGCAGGGACAGGTCGAACTGAACATGAAGGTGGCGGGCGACACGCGGGCGGCGGCGGTCGACTTGATCCATCGCATGGAAGGCTCGAAGCACTTTCAGTCGGCCCAACTGATACAGGAAAGCCAGGATGCGCAGGCGGGCGTGGCCGCAACGGTGGTCTCGATTTATGTTCCGGACGTAACCGAGAGGAGCGGCAAATAATGCCCGACCTGGGGAGTTCGCGGCGCACGTTGAAGATTGCAATTGGAACGATGCTGGCCGCCGACGTGATTGCAGCGGCGGTGCTGTTTTCTCCTTTAGTCGGTTCGATGGATTCGCGGCGGCTGCAAATCAACGAACTCAAGGCCGAGTTGACGAGGAAGACGCGCGATGTGATGCCGCTCCGGAACATCGACAAAAAGATTGTGCTGGCAAAGGGGCAGATCAGCGGATTTTATAAAGACCGGTTTGCGGAGAAGGATTCCGACCTGGCTAATGAACTGGGAAAGCTCGCGGCGGAGAATGGCATCCACATCCAGCAGGCGAGATACAAGCAGGAGGAGCCGGAAACCTCCGGCATAGTGCCGGTCGAGATCGAAGGAAGTTTTTCCGGCGACTATCTGCAACTGGTTCGCTTCATCAACACGCTGGAGCGATCGAAGATGTTTTTTGAAGTGGATAGCGTGGACCTGGCGGGCGAAGCCGCGGGCCCAGTCAAGCTGGGAATCACCATCCACAGCTATTTGCGGTCGAGTGCATGAAACTGGGAACTGAAAATCGGAAGCAACTGATTTGGCTGGGAGTGCTCGGCGTGCTCGCGCTGGTAATGATCGGCCGCCAGTTTTGGCCATCATCACCGACGGCGGCGCCGGCAGCACCGGCCAACTCGGCGACCGCTAAGCCGGTGATGCGGCGCTCCGCTTCGGGAAAAATGGTGGCAGTGGTCGCGCCGCGGCTTGATCCTACGCTTGATCTGAACCTGCTGCGGCAGAGCGAGGAAATCAAGTACGCGGGCAACGGTAGAAATATTTTTGTCGCGGGGTCGGTGGCACAGATCGAACCTCCGAAGAAGAACGGTACGACGGATAATCAGACGGCCGGCATTTCCTCCCCGCCGCCAATTGCGCCTCCGCCGCCGATCAACCTCAAGTTTTTCGGCTTTGCTAATCGAGCCGGAGAGAGGAAGAAAGTCTTCTTATCCCAGGGTGAAGATATTTTTATAGCCTCGGAGGGCGACATCGTCGACCGCCGCTATCGCGTACTACGCATCTCGCCGACCGCGGTGGACGTAGAAGACGTGCTCAACAATAACCGCCAGAGCCTGCCCCTCACGCAAGGATGAGAGCAATTTGTAATTTGCAATTGGTAATTTGTAATCTTAAAGGCGAGTGAGCATTATGCGGCGGCTTAGTTTGAGATCACCTAAATTACAGATTACAAATCATAAATCACAGATCGACCAGCGCGGTTACATCATGATCACGCTGATGCTGGCGCTGGCGCTGATTACGATTGGACTGCTGGCGGTGTTGCCGGAAATCAAGCAACAGATCATCCGCGATCGCGAAGATGAGTTGCGCCATCGTGGCACGGCTTACATGCGTGCCATTCAGCACTTTTACAAAAAGTTTGGGCGCTATCCCACGCGCGTTGAGGAACTGGAAAGCACCAACAACATGCGCTTCCTGCGCAAGCGTTATACCGATCCGTTGAACGTCGACAAGGCCACCGGCAAGGAAAAGGATTTCAAGTTCCTGCATCAGCAGGACATCAGCTTGAACAGCGGAATCGTACTCGGACAGACGCCGGGGACGAATCTGCAAGGCGGAGCCTCCAGCCTGCTGGGCGGGGCGCCGGGAGCGGGCGGATTCGGCAACGCTGGGCCGTTCGGCGGAGCGCAAGGTGGCGTTGGAGGCTTCGGAGCGCAACCAGGTGGTCTGCAACAGCCGGGCGCTCAAAATGCCGCGAGTGGCAATGCCGGAAATGCAACGTCGGCAGGTTCGTCTTCGGACAACTCCTCGTCCGCGAGTTCGGGGGCTACGGGAAATTCGGATTCCAACGGGTCGTCTTCGGCGGGATCCTCGTCTTCGAATTCCATCTCGAGTTCTAACCTGGGCGCGCAAACGTTCGGCGGCGGGCCGATTCTGGGCGTCGCCAGCATGAGCAAGGGAAAAAGCATTCACGTCTTCTACACCAAGAACCATTACAACGACTGGCTCTTCATCTACCTGCCCATGGCTGACCGCGGCGGCTTGCTGACTGGGCCGGTGAATCCTACGGGCGGCGGCACTTCTGGAATTCCCGGCGCCGTCACTCCGGGTACGCCCGGAATGCCCGGTGGAATGCCCGGACAAGGCGGAATGGGACAAAGTGGATTTGGCCAGGGTGGATTTGGACAAGGACTGAATCAAGGACCAGGGGGCCAAAGTCCAAGTCAACCACAAACTCCGCAAGCACCCTCGCAACCGCCCCAGCAGTAGGGTCCAGCCTCGCGGCGACCCTTTCGACAGCAATCTCACGTTGACAAACAAAAACCCCGCATTCGGAGCGGGGTCTTGGAATACCGAGAAAACTAAAGTTTGCTTAGACGTTGAACGATGAGCCACAGCCGCACGTGCTCTTCACGTTCGGGTTATCGAACTTGAAGCCCGCGCCTTCGAGGGTCTCGATATAGTCAACGTGCGCGCCGCCCAGATACATCAGGGAAGTCGCGTCGACATAAACCTTTAGGCCGTCAAAGTCGAAAACCTTGTCCATCATGCCCGCGCCGTTTTCGAAGGCCATGGAATATTGAAAGCCCGAGCAACCTCCGCCGACTACGGACAACCGCAATCCCGTGGGGACCGGCGCCTGAGAGGCCATGATCTCTTTGACCTTGGCAATCGCGGCCGGGGTTAGAACAGGTGCCGCGGTTTTCGGCTGCGTGTTGGGTTGTACTTCGGGTGTGGTAGTAGTCGCCATCGGGTAATCTCCTTGTATTCGCCTATTATAACAAAGGTCGCAGCCCGCTCCGCAAGCGCTTTTCGCAAGGGGGTACGTTCTGCTGTATATGCCCATTAGATGCCCCGGGTAGAGAAGAAGTCGCGACCACCCCTTGCCAACGGGTCTATAATCATTGCCAGCAAGGGGCCGTACCCGAACGTCAGCGAAAACCACGTGGTTTCGCTGCGGCAACAGGTGACACCTTCGGGATTGGCTCGATCTCAAGTCCGGGGTGGCATATGTCTCCTATGTTCGGGCTGCTAGTCGCGTGGGGTGTACTGACGGGGGTGCTCATCATCCTCTTGATTTATCGCAGCACCCTCACCATGCACGAGGACGATTCGATCTTCCTCCATGAAACCGAATCTCAGATGCACAAAGACCAGGTCGAGGTTCTCGCCAAGATGAATAAGATCACGCCCATTGTCAAGGTGCTCGGCGCCTTGTCGGGGGTCATGATTCTGGTCATTGCGGGATTATTTATTTATCAAGGGCTGAGTAACGCCACCACGTTGCAGTAACCGGCCCGCTCGCACATCTCGCGGACGTTGCCCCGCGGATTTTGCGCCGCCTTGCGGAAACCCGCAAGACGTGGCGATGGCGTGCTGCTGTGTGTTTTGGTCAGCGTGCTCCCCTGCGATAAAAATCGCATTCGCAGTTTGAGCACTGAACTTCTGCTACCAGGCAGTTTGCGAAGCCTTAACCACAAAGGCCACGAGATACACGAAGAAAAGCATGGCCAACCTTCGTGATCCTCTGCGGCCTTCGTGGTCCAAGCTTTCTGTGGCGTTGCCAACAACTCTCACGCCGGCGACTCAGGCCGCTTTCGCCTTCATCCCATTGATATCGTCGAGCAGCACTTTCTCGTGGCCTTCGGGGTTCACCTTTTCGTACACCCTGCGAATAATGCCCTTCGGATCGACCACGAAAGTGGTGCGCTCCCAGAACTTCATCCCTTTCCACTCCGCTGTCCCAATGCCGAGCGTCTTCATCAGCTTGGATTCAGTGTCGGAGAGCAACTCAATGGTAAAAGCGAATTTGTGAGAGAAGTTCCTGTGCGACGTGACATCATCGGCGCTGACGCCAAGCACTTTAATTCCCGCCGCGTCGAAATCGGCCTTGCTCGCGGTAAACGATTTGCCCTGAATGGTGCAGCCGGGCGTGTCATCCTTCGGATAGAAATAAACCACCAGCCATTGTCCCGCGAAATCGGAAAGATTGACTGTCTTACCATCCTGATTGGGCAAAGAAAAATTCGGAAATGGATTGCCTGCAGAGAGCATGGAGAGTCCTTTCTAGGTTTGTGCAATTGTACGAAATCGACGGCGAGTGCAAAAGCGGGCCCTTGGCCGCTAGCTCTTAGCCCTTGAGCCCAGCCCAATCACGATTGAGCCAGAGCACTCAAGCTAAGAGCTAAAGGCTAAGAACGGTATTTCACGCGGCCTGCATCGCCTTCTTCATACGCTCGTCCATCTCTTCCGGCGACACGTCTTCCTTATGCGTTGCGATCCCCCAAAGATGGCCAAACGGATCCTGAATGAAGCCAGAACGATCTCCATAGAACTGGTCCTGCACTGGCTTCAAAATCTTCGCTCCTTCGGCCGCAGCCTTTGTGACGATTGCGTCGCAGTCGGGGAGGTACACATACAGACTGACCGGAGAACCACCTATGCTCTCGGCGCTGCGGTTGCCCATGGCCGGATTCTCGTCTGCCAGCATGATGCGCGAGTCGCCGATTTGGAGTTCGGCGTGGCCCACCCTGCCGTCGGGTCCGTCCATGCGTACCACTACCTTTGCTCCGAAAACATTCTTGTAATATTCGATGGCCTTCGCGGCGCCCTTGATCACCAGGTATGGAGTAATCGTGTTGTAGCCTTCGGGAATGTAATTTACTTTTTTCATGATTTTCTCCTCAGATATGTTCCTCTCGTGAGATTGGCTGAAAGATGAGGTTGAGGGTTTAAGGTTAGCTGGCGCCCCCACTGGGCGTCTTTACCTTAATGAGAACACAAGGCGATGGGATGCTCAAGCGCGAATTTTGACTGAGTAATTCAAGCCTGTCGAGCGGGAGAGCGAGCCAATCCGGCCTACAGTTCGCGCAGGGAAACCGCGACCGGCCGCCAGGCGGCGCGCATCGCCGGCGGCAAGCCTCCGAGCAAACCCATCAACAGCGCGAAGATTATGCCTCCGAGCAGCAGCACAGGCGTGATACGAAAGGCGAATGCCAGATGTGAAAAAGTCTGCCAGTTCATTGCTCCCGTCGTAAGCCCATTCAGGGGTAGGACAGCGAGGCAACCGATGACGCCCCCGATGAACGAAATCAGCAGCGCCTCGACCAGGAACGAGAAGACAACGGCTCCTCCACCAAAGCCCAGAGCGCGCATGGTTGCGATTTCGCGGCCGCGTTCGGCCACGGCCGAATACATAGTGTTAAGAGCGCCAAAAACAGCGCCAATCGCCATTACAAAAGCTACCAGTCCACCGAGAACCGTAATCAGGCGAGTCATGCTGGTAGATTGCTTTGCGTAGTAGTCGATTTCGCGGCTTACGTCGAAATTAAGGCGGCGGTCGGAAGTAACCGCATCTTTAAACTGCTGATAACTGTCGGGCGAAGTCAGATGCACGGTGGCAGACTGGAAAATATTAGTGGGCCGCTTATACACATCGTCGAGCACGCGCGCATCGCACCAGACTTCCGAATCAAAGGCACTACCCCCGGCGTCGAAAATTCCAACCACCTGCCAGTGACCGCCCCCAAAATTCACCGTGTTCCCCAGCGTCAAACCGGAGTAGCTGTTGCTCGCGTTTTTTCCGACAACCAACTCCGCAAGCCCCGGCTGAAACATTCGACCCTCGGCGATCTTGACATTCTTGCGAATGGTCAAAACATTGGCGGACACGCCGCGAACTTGAACATTGGCGTCGGTGCCAGTGGACTTCAGCGGGAAAGGCGCAACCACCACGACCTCAGAGGTCACCAGAGGAGCATCGGAGGCACGGGCCACACCGGGAGCATCCTGAAGAATTTTGATGTCTTCGAGCTTAATTCCGCTCATCATCTCCGAGGTCGCCCCGGCGCGCATGACGATGACGTTGTCGGGAGAACCGGAAGAAACCAACGTGGCCCTGAATCCACGCGCCAGCGATAGCATCGCGACAAACACGCCCACGGTTCCGGCAATCCCGAGAACGGCAACGATCGACGACGTCCAGCGAGCCTTCACGCTGCGAATGTTGTAGACGATGGGTATCGCCATTTCAAACCCTCCGTAACGCGTTGACAACCCGCATGCGCATGGCGCCGATGCCGGGCAGCAGTCCACTGATCACTCCAACCAGCAAAGCGGTTAAGAGACCGAGCAAAAGAATTTCAGGAGACAAGAGAAGTGTGGGAAGCAATCCATTCAAAGCCGCGCCCAGAGCCGGGATTGCCAGTAACGCGAGCCCGAGGCCGAGAAGACCACCAACCGCCGCAATGATAAGAGATTCGGCCAGCACAAAGAAAAGAACCCAGCGATCGCTGTAACCGATCGCCTTGAGAACAGCCAGTTCGCCGGCACGTTCGCGCACCGAAATCGCCATCGTATTGCCAGTCACTAGGAGCAGTGTGAAAAATACGACGCTGCCGATGGTCAGGATGAGAAATTGGATGTTTCCAAATTGCTTGACCCAACTGGCGGCGAACTCGGATTCCGTCTCTGTTTTCGTTTCGAAGGAAGAGTTGGCCGCCATGTCGTCAATTGCCTTTGCGACCCTCACGGCGTCATCGGGGCTGTTGAGTCTTACGACGTACCATCCGACGTTGCCCTTGAACGTCTCCGGCACACGCTCTTCGAAGTAATCCCATTGAAACCAAAACTGGCTCTCGTCGCCGCCCGCGTGCTGACTGTGATAGATGCCATCGAGATTGAATTCCCACGTGCCAGTGTTGCCATAGCCAGCATTCTTGACGGGAATGCGGTCACCGACTTTCCAGCCGAAGCGCTGCGCGGTTTTCGCGCCGGCAATCGCACCCTGGCGGTCTTTTACAAAGTTCTGCCACTGGTCATCGGGAACCGCCAGTTCAGACATGACCTGGCGCTGATTCTCGACATCGATCACGAACTGAGGAAAAAAGTTTTTCTCCTCCTGATAAACGCCACCGAACCAATTGTTGTGCGTAACGTACTTGACGCCCGGGATGCGTTGAATCTTGTCGCGGTAGGCCAACGGCAGCGGGTTAATGATGGAGACACGATTGATCGTGACCAGCCGATCCGCACCCGCGATGTCCGCGCCGCGGTTAAAAGCACCTCGCACCACGGCAAGAAAGGCAAAAAGAAACAGCGCCACCGCAAACGATCCGACCGTGAGGATCAGCCGAAGCTTCTTGCGAAAGAGATTGGCAAAAATCAGCCCACGGAATTTCATGCGGCGCCTCCGGCAGGAACTTCGTGCGATTCGCCGGCCTCGACGAGCACGCCTTTCTCAAGGTGCAGCGTAAGATCGGCGCGCTTTGCAACCAGTGGATCGTGCGTCACCATGAGCACAGTCTTGGTGTACTCCTTCACCAGACGCTGAATCAGGTCCATGATTTCATCCGCGCTTTTGCGGTCGAGATCACCCGTCGGTTCGTCGCACAGCAAAAACGTAGGATCGGCAACAATCGCGCGGGCAATGGCAACGCGCTGCTCCTGTCCTCCGGAGAGTTGGCGCGGATAGTGGTTCATCCGCTCCGCTAATCCGACAATTCCGAGCGCCGTCTCCACGTGCTTGCGGCGCTCTGCCTTGGAAAGGCTGGTTAAGAGCAGCGGCAGCTCTACATTCTGAAACGCCGTCAGCACGGGGATGAGGTTATACATCTGAAATATGAAGCCGACATGCCTCGCCCGCCATGAGGTCAGTTTGCTGGCCGACATGTGCGTGATCTCGTCGCCGGCCACAATGATGCTTCCACGCGTGGGGACGTCGAGTCCTCCGAGCAGATTCAACAGTGTGGTCTTGCCCGAGCCGCTTGGTCCCATGAAAGCGACGAAGTCACCCTTCTCCACATCCAGATTCAGCCCTTGTAATACGTGGATCTCTTCACCTCCGCGACGATAGGTCTTATCCAACCCGCGCACCTGAATCTGGCTGTTGGTCGTCCTAGCGCCATCGACTTGCACCATACGATTGCTCCTCTAATTGCTGCCCATTATTTTTTGATCCGCACTCTCTCGCCATCATGCAGATTTGCTGGCGCACCCACAATCACGGCATCGCCAACCGCTAATCCCGCCATGATCTCAGTATCGGTACCGCGATTTCCGCCGGGAGTAACCGCGCGCCTCTCGGCTTTATCATCCCTCACCAGGAAAACAACCTTCTTGCCATTATCGTCGTGCACCGCGCTCTGAGGTACCAGAATCGCGGGCGTCGCTGCGATCTCCTTGCTGGGTGGTTCATCGCCGAGAAACGTCACCTTAATTCCCATGTCTGGCAATATGCGTGGGTCCAGTTTCAAGAATGAAACGCGCACTTTTACCGTAGCCTTTTGGCGGTCGGCGCTGGGAATAATCGTGCGCACACGACTGGGAATCTCCCACTCAGGATAGGCATCGAGAATCGCATTCACCTGCTGGCCGGGCTTCACTCGCGTGATGTAAGCCTCATTCACGTCGACCTCGATTTCGTTGGAGCTCATATTCACAATGGTAGCGATGCCTGTGCGCGTGAATCCCCCGCCGGCGGAGATCGGAGAGACCATCTCGCCGACCTGCGCGTCCTTGGAAACGACAATGCCATCAAACGGCGCGCGGATCGTGCAATTGTCAACCGCCTGCTGCGCCTCTTGGATTCGAGACTCAGACGCTGCCGCCTGGGCTTTCGCCAGATCAATCTTGGCTTGCAGACTTTCCACAGAGGTCCGCGCATTATCCAACTGTTCCTGCGGCTCAACGCCCGCTTTTTGAAGCTGCTCGGTGCGGTAGAGCAAAATGCGAGCATTCTTTTGCTGAACTTCGTAGTCGGCGATCGCGGCTTTGGCTGAGTCGCGATCCGCTTTGGCCGAAGCCAAAGCTCTCTGGACATCGGCATCGTCAAGTGTGGCCAGCAATTGCCCCTGATGCACTTGCGTACCTTCATCGAAGAAAACCCTGGTCACCCGGCCTGTGATTTTGGCGGCAATGGTCGCGCGCTGCCGCGGAGTAACATATCCGGTCGCGTTGAGTAACGCCTCACGGCTTGCCGGCCCGACGGCTTTTCTCGCGGTGACCACTTCTACGGTTGGTTTCCCTTCCAATAGTGCATAAACGCTGGCCCCAACGCCAGCGAGGATGATCACCAGCCCAAAGAAAATGGCGATAACTTTCCCCGCTTTGCCGCCCTTGCGCTGTCCATCGTGAATGCGCAATGAGCCTAGGTCATGTGTGGGCGGGGTTTCTCGCGTCACCATCTATTAATACTGTCCTTTCATAAAGGGAATATTAATGATAATCCCTTCTTCAACCAAGCCAAAGGCGGTTGGAGCCGAGGTTTCCATCAAGGTACTGGATTTGGCCCGATTAAAGAACCATGGAGACATGCGGCGGGTCAAGCAAATCTTCGATCGCCGCCTTCTGAGGATAGGACGATGCCACTTTATTTCCACCGCGTACGGATTGGTTGGCAATCCTCCATAGATACATCGCTGCGTAGGCTCTCCATGGGCGCCACGGTTCTGCCCGGTGGTCAAGTTCGCGGGAATTCGTTAGCCCCATCGCGCGCAGTAATACAAGATCACCGGATGGAAATGCGTCAGTCTCCCCGAGTGCTCGCATGGCGACGTACTGAGCCGTCCACTTCCCAATTCCGGGAATCTCGCATAGTCGATCCAGGAAAGCATCGGAGTCCACCACCCCCTCAAAGCTGACACGCCCATCGCAAACCGCGCGGGCGAGCAATCGAATGGTTTCGGCCCGCGCCGCGGGCAGCCCGATGCTCGTAAGCTTCGCGTCGGCGAGCACGTCAGGTTGCGGGAAAAGATGGGTGAGGCCTGGCGCCGCAGAGAACGGCTTCCCGAAACTGACGACCATCCGTCCAGCGAGAGCAGTCGCTCCCTTGACAGTGATCTGCTGCCCGAGGATCGCTCGCGTCGCGAGTTCGAAACCGTTCCAGCATCCCGGAACGCGCAGCCCCGGGTCGGCTTCGACCGCGCTGGCGAAAACCACATCTGTCTTCAGATTCTGCACAATGCTGGCCCAATCCGCGTTCAAGTCGAACATCGCGCGGATACGCTCAATAATGAAAAATAGCGAGTGCGGATCGCTGAACTCAATTCTCGCCACCAGCGCGTCGCGCCCCAGATCAGGTGAAACCTCAAAAAAGCCGTGGCGGCCATTCCAGGAAATGGTGCGGCGATAGCTGTCCCCCTCTACTAATTCAACCCCAGCCGTGGCGCGCGCCGCGAGAAATGCCAGCATGCCCTCCCAGTGATAAGGAGGCCGGAAGTTAAGATGAAAGACGTATTGGTTTTCTGAATAGATCTCCTTCCGCCGCGCCAGCCGCCGGATTTGCGTCGGAGTCCGGTGATAGAACTTACGGATGCCGGCGTTAAATCGGCGCACGCAGCCGAAGCCGGAGGCGAGCGCGATTTGATTCATGGGCAGACTCGTCTCGTCGATAAGCTTTTTCGCAAAGTGCAGCCGCCGCGTATGAGCTACCGCAATCGGCGTCGCGCCTAAATGTTTCAGGAACAGGCGGCGAAGATGCCGCGCGCCAACTCCCAGGCGTTCGGCAAGAGCCTCGATTCCACCGTCCTCGAGCCCACTCTCGCCGATCAGGCGCAAGGCCCGCGAAACAGTGTTCGAAGTTCCGAGCCACGCTGGAGTTCCCGGTGAACTCTCGGGCCGGCATCGTAAACAGGGACGAAATCCTGCCTCGGCCGCCGCAGCGGCGCTTGCATAATAACGGACATTCCTCTCGTTGCAAGTACGCGCCGGACAAATTGGACGACAGTAAATCCTGGTGCTGAGCACGGCGATAAAAAACTTACCGTCGAATCGCGCGTCGCGCGATAACCTCGCTCGCGAGCATATCTGCCAATCCAGATTCATAGCCGCCGTCCCGATCGCCCAACGTCAAATCGCTGCCCACTTATGATAGTCGACCCTGCTCCAGATAGTAGACGTTTTCGGACCGCCATCCCAGGCTGGTAGCCGATTCTGAAATCGAGGTCCGCAAACGTCCAGCCTCCGCGTTCGGCGTCCGCAAACGTCCAACGCGCGCGCATCCATTTCGCTATGGTCGGACTGCTTGCGCGGTCTGCGCTGAGCAGAAACCTAGGCAGAAAAAATGAAATTCCAGATTGGCAATTCCGTTCGGCCTAGACCAACAACCAGGAGGCAACATGCACCCCAGGATATCGACGCATTCCACCGCAATCGCCATCTTCGCCGCCCTCGTGATCTCACTCCAGTTTGCCCAGGCTCAGCAGAAAAATCAGCCGCCGCAGTATTACGTGTTCAATCTCGGCTCGCCTCTCGGCGGACCCAGCGCTGCGGCCGCCAGTATCAACAATGTCGGCTGGATCGCTGGCGACGCCTATCCCACTTCGACCACCGAGCACGCCGAACTCTGGGTCGGAGTTCCGCTCGATCTCGGCACCCTCGGCGGCCCAAACAGCGCCGTCGGTTGGCCAAATAAGAATGACAGGGGTGAAATTGCCGGAATAGCCGAAACAGCCGAAATGAATGTATTGGGTGAAGCATGGAGCTGTGCCTTGGCCAATTTCTTTGGCCCCGACGGCTATATCTGTTACGGGTTCGTGTGGCAGGACGGCGTCATGACCGCGCTTCCTCCGTTGCCCGGCGGCCTAGACAGTTACGCGTCCGCGGTCAATAACCACAACCAGGTCGTCGGGTGGGCGGAAAATGGCGTGCACGATTCGAGCTGCAATCCACCGCAAGTACTCCAGTTTGAGGCCATCATCTGGGGGCCGGAATTGGGCCAGATGAGACAATTGCCTCCGCTGTCTCCCGATCCAGATTCGGCAGCTACGGCAATCAATGACAAGGGCCAAGTCGTCGGCATTTCCGGTCTTTGTTCGAATGCGGTCGGTGGAGCGAGCGCCCAACACGCTGTGCTTTGGCAAAACGGCACTCCGATCAACCTCGGCAACTTTGACGGAGGCGTAGCCTGGAACACCCCTACCGCAATCAACAACCGAAGCGAAGTGGTCGGATTCGGCAACCTGCCCAACACCCAGGACGATGCCCTCAACCCAGTCGCCTTTATGTGGACACAAGCGCGGGGCATTCAACAGATCGCGCCGCTTTCTGGCGACGGCAACGACTGGGCTTGGGGCGTGAACATAAAAGGACAGGTGGTCGGCCAGTCATTTACGTTTGGTGGCAACGCGCGAGCCTTCCTCTATCAGGACGGTTTAAATACAGATCTGAATTCCCTTATTCAGCCCGATTCATCCCTATATCTTCTGCTGGCGAATGACATCAACGACAGCGGAGAGATCGTCGGCTACGCCTCCGATTCTGTGACTGGCGAGACCGTCGCCTTCTTGGCCGTTCCCGTGTCCGGCAGCAATGTTGAGGCAGTTCGATCAAGGGCGCGCGCGCAAGGTAGTTCACAGAAACTCCGCTCGGCAAATAACCAAAGCCAATTGCCGTTCAGCCGCTTTGCCCCAGGTGCGAGCGGATCAAAATAACCAAAACAGCCGGCAAGGATCTCGCTGAAACCCGACTGATCGAGGGTACGACGGTCCTCGTACCCTCATTGTTTTCTTCGGCGAGCAATAACTCGGGAATTCCAAACCAAGACGGATTACCACAATAACTCTGACTAATCTGCGCCATGACACACCGCGTTCGCCATTGCATCGAGTGCCCAAACTGCCGCACTCGTTATCTGATTGGTTTCAGCCCCTATCCGAACGGATCGTATCTGCTTCCGCTCGCCGGATTCTCTGAAGACTGCACGTTATATTGTTCCTGCGGAAGTCCACCCATCTCCAGTCGATGGCGATGGGATGAATTGAAGACATATGCAGTCTCGGGTCAGGCTCACGGTCGGGGTTATGGTCCACCCGAAGAAGTTGTAGCGGTAGGCAACCGATCGCAACATCCGAGTTGAGACCCGCTACCCTCGCTTGTGATTGCGCCCAAGGAAGAGAACTCAAAATGAATTCGATCGCTCGATCGTTCCAGTCCGTAATTGTCTTCGTAATTACTCTTCTCGCCGCAACACATATGGCCAGAACCAGCTTGGCATCGGCTGATTCTAAGACACGAGTTCCCTGTAGCTCCGCCGCTTACCGCGAGTTCGATTTCTGGGCGGGGGATTGGGACGTGTTCGATGTCGATAGTGCGAGCAGTTCGAACTCCTCCAACTCAAAAATGGTCGCCCGCGCAAAAGTCGATCTCATCCTGGAAGGCTGCGTATTGCACGAGGACTATCAAGGCGCCGACGGACACAAAGGGCAGAGTTTCACTATCTACGACGCTACACGAAACACTTGGCACCAGAGTTGGGTAACGAATCGCGGAGAATTACTCTTAATCGAAGGAAGAATTGATCATGCCACGATGATCATGAGTGGCGAGGATCACGCCAAAGGCGTTCTGGTGCGCGGCACCTGGAAGCCCGAGAATGGTAACGTTCGCGAAACAGCAGTTACGTCCACCGACGGCGGCAAAACATGGAAGCCGTGGTTTGATCTGGTGTTTCGTCCGCACCATGATTAGTCGTTGGCACTATTGGGTCGGCTTCCGGTATTGCCTCCAATAACTAGTACCGATCTGCCCCAGACTCACTACCGCCAAAAACATTCATAAGTTCCCAGAGTGCCTTTCTTGACCCCACCCCAAACCCGGCATACGATTCACTCGGAACACTCTCTAGCATCGATCGCAGGGAAGCATGCAAGGGTTTCGACCATTTCAAAAGCCGCTGCTGGCAACGTTGGCGATACTCTTTGCCGCCTGCACCATCTTTTACAGCGCCCTTTGGACACTCTACGGCGAGCAACCGGTCGCGGTGGAGTTGGGCTTCGACAATAAGTACACCCCTGGGGATCATTCCCAGTTGGTGCGGAGCGTGATTCCCGGCAGCCCCGCTGAACGAGCTGGCCTGAAGGCGGGCGATCGCATCGTCCGCATCAACGGCGAGCCGCTGAAAAGAGAAGACGCCCTGGTTCGTATCTGGCTTCAGCATAAGCCAGGGGACAGTGTCGATCTAACCATCCAGCGCCCCGGTGTTTCAGTCCCGATAGAAATGCACGCTACGTTTCGCGCAAGCGGGTCAGCCCCGGCCGAAGCGGGCGTAGCGACCCACATCGGTCAGGGCGTACTCCGCGTATATCCTTTCACTTTTCTCACCGTCGGTTTGGCCGTTTTGTTCCTTCGCCTGGAGGACCCAAATGCCTGGCTGGTAGCTTTTATGTTTGGCGGCTTTATCGCCATTCCGGCCTTCGATAACGCGTTCCTCGGCGTGCCCGAGTCGGTCAGGCCGTTCGCCATCGCCTACCGCGCAATCTTTGACAACATGGCCGCGCCGTTGTTTTTTTTCTTTTTCGCAGTCTTTCCGACGCGCTCCCCATTGGACCGGCGTCTTCCATGGCTCAAGTGGCTCGCGGTGGCCGTGGCAATATTTTTGGCGCTGCCTCTGTGCATCGCGTTGCTAATGCCAGCGTCGGGTGGCACCGATCCCACTCCAATCCCAGGTTTCGGATGGCTACGGGATAAGTATGCGCACATCTCGATATTGATCTTCAATTACGGGCTGGTTGTCTTGGGCTTTGTTTCTTTGACATGGAACGCGGCCACCGTCGATTCTTCGGAGGCGCGGCGCAAGATTCGCGTAATTCTTTGGGGAACGCTAGTCGGCGTGATTCCCGCGACGCTGGCTTTGGCAGCCGGTGACTTTTTCGGATTTCACATAGGTCTTTGGCTGGGCGCGACTGTGACCTTTGTGTTGTGGCTTTTTCCCTTGTCGTTTGCCTATGCCGTCGTGAAACATCGCGTGCTCGAGATTCCGGTCCTCCTCAAGCGCAGCGCTCGCTTTCTCATGGTGCAGTGGGGAGTGCACATCCTCGGCGTTATCGCGACCATTACTCTCGTTCTGGTTTTGGTGCGTACGTTCTCGAAGCAAATTTCGACTCATCCCCAAGTGGCCGTGATTCCAGCTTTCGGGCTTGGATCACTCGTGCTGTGGGTTGGAATCGTAGTCGGCGAGCGAGTCAACAAGCGAATCGATCGAGCATTTTTTCGAAGCTCGTACGATGCCAGATTGATTCTCGAAAATCTCGCGGAAAAAACGCGAACAGCCACTACCCGGCATGAACTGGCCACGCTGCTGGAGGAGGAGATCAAGCAGGCGCTTCATCCGCAAGCCATGGTGATGTACCAAAGCTTGGGTAATGGCAAGTTGCGGGCATTAGCGACGGATGGGCTGCCCGAGCCACAAGCGATCCCCGCTGACTTGCCGTTGCTGCTCGACTTGGCGGGACGCGGGCAGCCGTGGGAAGTTCCGCCGCCTGAATCGATTATGGCTCCCGAACTGGCGGCATCGCTCCGGGCCTTTGCCCCCCTGCAGCCTGAGTGTCTCGTGCCCATGCCCGGCCGTGAAAATAAGCTCGCGGGACTGTTGGCCTTGGGTGCGCGACTCTCGGACGAGCCTTATTCCCGCGAAGACCGGCGGCTACTGGCGTCGGTCGCGAGCCAGGCGGGCGTCGCTCTCGAAGGCATCTGGCTGACCGAGCAGATCGCCGAGCGATTGGAGGCAGAACGCCGCTCTATTCATGAACTAGAGATGGCACGGCAGGTGCAAGCCAGGCTTTTCCCGCAGAAGTTCCCTTCGCTGCGCACCATGGAGTACGCGGGTCGCTGCATCCAGGCAAGACAGGTCGGCGGAGATTATTACGACTTTCTGGAACTCGCTCCGGGGCGAGTTGGCTTTGTGCTCGCCGATATTGCCGGCAAGGGCTTTTCCGGAGCCCTGCTGATGGCCAACCTGCAAGCCAACTTGCGCAGTCAGTATGCGATGGCGGTCGACGACCTGCCTCGGCTGCTCAGCTCGGTGAACCGCCTGTTCTATGAAAGTTCCGGCGACGCCAGTTACGCCACATTATTGTTTGCCGATTACGACGACTCCACCGGCAGGCTTCGCTACGCCAATTGCGGACATCTTCCAGCGCTTTTGTTTCGTGCGTGCGGAAGTTCACAGAATCAGGTTCCAGCGGCATCAACGGTTGAACGGTTGTCATCCACTTGCACCGTGATGGGATTGTTTGAAAATTGGCAGTGCGAGATTGCTGAAGTGAAACTCGCGTCTGGCGACACGCTGGTGCTCTACACCGACGGCGTCACCGAAGCAGCGAATAACGATGGCGAAGAATTCGGCGAGTCCCGTTTGGTGGATGTCATGGCGAGCCATTCTCACCTTCCACTGGACCAACTTCTCCAGGCGGTGATTACAGCCGTTCAGCAATTCTGCGGTGGTTGCGAACAGCAGGATGACATCACGCTGGTGATCGCGCGGTCCCTCGAAACCTGCGCCGGCTAAGGGCACGAGCGTTTTCCGCGCCAACCGGAAAAAACTCGTCGCTGCGGACGCGCCAACACCACATCCTCGCCCGCCACTTGGCCAAGGGCGATCAACATTTCCACATGCTCTAACGGCTCGAGTTTATTAGTTTGAATCTCCTGCCGCGCTGCAACGTCGAACCTCTCATCGGCAGATCGGAGGTCCCTTGCGAGAAGTAGCCGCGCGGTCTAGGATATTGCCCCTTAGCACGCCGCCACGAAAATTTGAGGCAAGGAGGCTCGAGTGAGGCTCAGGTATACATGCCGCCGCGTTTTGCTGTTGGCCGGAGTCTTGATTTGTAATACGGCTGCATCCCTCGCGCAAACCGAGACGACACCCGGTCCGAGCACTCCGGGCCAAGCCATTCCTGGCACCGGCGCAGTGAGTTCGTTCGCAGGCAGCGTACCCGCAAAACTCGTTCCGGGAGTTCTGCCGCTTTCCTTGCGGGACGCTATCGACCGCGGATTGAAACAAAATCTGGGATTGCTGCTTTCGAGCGCGGACATTCGCTCTGCGCGGGGACAGCGCTGGGAAGAGTTGAGCGCCCTCCTGCCGCATGTAACGGCAACGCCTTACGTAGGGGAGTCGAAGGTCAATATCGATGAGCTCGGCTTCGCCGGTCTGGCCAGCCTCTTCCACATATCTCCCTCCGTTGGCCCGTTTTCTTTTTTTGACGCGCGCGCCAACTTGACCCAATCTCTGTTCGATTGGAAATCAATCAACGCGACCCGAGCGGCGAACCAGAATTTGAAATCGGCCGCCTACACCTTCCGGGACGCCCGCGATCTGGTCGTGCTCGCCGTCGGCTATACCTATTTGCAGGCCATCGCCGATGAAGCCCGCATTGAAACGGCGGAAGCACAGGTCAATACGGCGCAGGCGGTCTACGATCAGGCAGCCGACCAGATCAATGCCGGCACCTCACCAGACATCGACGGCCTACGGGCCAAAGTCGAACTCCAAACCCGGCAGCAACAGTTGATTCAGGCTAAAAACAACTTCGCCATCCAGAAGCTGACCGTAGCGCGTGTCATCGGATTGGCTCCCGGCCAGCAATTCGAATTCACCGACAAGTCGCCCTACCAGCCGATCGAAGACATTACTGTCGATGAGGCCTTGAAGCGCGCTTACGCTTCGCGTTCCGATTATCAGGCGGCGGCCGCCGACATGCGCGCAGCGGAATTTTCCCGCAAGGCCGCGCTCGCCGGCTATCTCCCGTCGCTTTCGGTGAACGGCGATTACGGGCTGGGAGGCTCGCATCCCTCCACGGCAACGCCCGTAGCCGACGTGCGCGGCACGCTGACGATTCCGATTTTCCAGGGTGGCAGCGTACACGGTGATGTTTTGCAGGCCGACGCAAAACTTGAGCAGAGCCGCGAGCGCTTGGACAATCTGCGTGCGCAAATCGATTCCGACGTACGCGCGGCATTACTCAACCTGCAGTCGTCGGCGCAGCAAGTGAATGTGGCGCGCAGCAATATTGATTTGGCGGAACAGACGCTTACCCAGTCGCGCGATCGCTTCAGCGCGGGGGTCACCGATACCGTGGAAGTAGTGCAATCGCAAGAGTTGGTTGCGAGCGCGCACGAGCAGTACATCTCCAGTCTCTACAGCTATAATTACGCGAAAATTTCCCTGGTTCGCGCCCTCGGCACCGCTGAGGACGGCGTCAAAGAATACTTCAAAGGAAGATAAACATGGCGGAAGAAAATCCACCGCAGTCGGCGCCCGAGCCGGGTAAAGAATCTCCTGTCGGTCCATCTGCGGTCGATGCATCTCCCCTGGCGAGTCGGCCCTATTCGCCGCCTGTGCGCCGCAGCTCGAAGCTCCGCAGAAACGTCGTGATTCTGGCCGTCATCGCCGTGGTGGTTGTCGGCGGCCTATTCTTGTGGCGTTGGTTGAACAGCTACGAATCGACCGACGACGCCCAGGCGGATGTTCACCTCTCCCCCGTGAGTGCGCGCGTTTCAGGCTACGTGGTGAAAGTCAACGTCGACGACAACCAGTGGGTGGAAAAGGGCACGGTGCTGGTTGAGATCGACCCGAAAGACTACGAAGTCGCGGTTGCGCAAGCACAAGCCAATCTCGCCAATGCCGAAGAGACCGCCAAATCGCTGAACATCACCGTTCCGATTACTTCGGTGAACACTTCGAGCCAATTGAGATTCACTGCGTCTGGCATCGAAGACGCCAAAGCCGCAGTCGCCGCCGCTGAGAAGCAACTCACCGCGGCTCATTCGCAAGTAGAGGCGGCCGAGGCAAATGATGTGAAAGCGCAAGACGATCTTCACCGTTACAAGTTGCTGGTCGACAAGCGCGAAGTATCGCAGCAAATCTACGATCAAGCCCTGGCAGCGGCTAAAGCCAGCACCGCGACGGTCGCAGCAGCTCGCGCCAGTGAGTCGGCCGCGCAACAATTCGTGCAACAGACCCGCAGCCGCGTTGCGCAAGCCGACGCCAACTACAAGTCCGCGGAGACCGGCCCCCAGCAAGTATCGTCGACCCAGGCCCGCGTGCGTGCTGCGATTGCCGACGTCCAGGAGAAGCGCGCACTTCTCGAGCAAGCCCAACTGAATCTCGGATACACGAAAATCGTTGCCCCCGTCACCGGTGAAGTGACTAAGACGGTGGTTGTCGGGATGAATGTCGCCAACGGGCAGCAACTCCTCACGGTTGTACCGCTTGACGAGGTGTGGGTCACCGCCAATTTCAAAGAAACCCAGCTGAAGCGCATGCGAGTCGGACAGAAAGCGGAAATCCACGTCGATTCGAGCGGCCGGACTTTGAAAGGCCACGTGGACAGCATTGCCGGCGCCACGGGCCCGCTGTTCAGTTTACTTCCGCCCGAGAACGCCACCGGAAACTACGTAAAAATTGTCCAGAGGATTCCGGTGAAGATCGTTCTCGATCCGGGGGAGAACAAGGATCGCCGGCTTCGACCAGGCATGAACGTGGTGCCGGACGTCTACCTGCAATAAGTTTCGTTCAGTGAATTCCGCTCGATGAGTTTAGTCCCAATGCCGACGGCAAAATGAGCACCGCAGCCCTCACCCTCGATCAGGAAGTTTGGCGGCCCAAGTACAACCCTTGGCTGATTGCTGTCGTTGTAGCGCTCGCAGCCTTCATGGAGGTCCTCGACACCAGCATTGCCAACGTTGCCCTGCCGTATATGGCTGGGAATCTGGGCGCGAGCAACGACCAAAGTACGTGGGTGTTGACTTCGTACCTGGTGTCGAATGCCATCATCCTGCCGATCAGCGGCTGGCTCGCAGGCGCCCTGGGGCGGAAGCGCTTTTTCATGTCGTGTCTGGGCATCTTTACTTTAAGTTCGTTACTTTGCGGCATCGCGCCGACCCTGGGATTCCTACTGTTATTCCGGGTGCTGCAAGGCTTCGGAGGCGGCGGGTTGCAACCCATGGCACAGGCCATTCTGGCCGACACATTTCCGCCCCAACAACGCGGCTTAGCATTTGCGCTGTATGGCATCACCGCGATCATGGCGCCCACGATCGGGCCGACCCTCGGCGGCTGGATCACCTTCAACTATTCCTGGCGATGGATTTTTTTCATCAATCTGCCAGTCGGAGTGGCGACCTGGTTCCTGGTGCGGCGCTTTGTCGAAGATCCTCCCTACTTAGCGCGGCTCAGGTCGGCCGGCGTCAAGCTGGATTACATCGGAATCGCTCTGCTCGCGCTCGGAGTCGGCGCGTTGCAGGTGCTGCTGGATAAGGGCCAGGAAGATGACTGGTTCGGCTCGCGCTTCATCACGACTTTGATCGTAACTTCGACCGTATGCCTGATTTCGCTGGTGATCTGGGAGTGGTATCAAAAGGCGCCGATCATCGACGTCCGCATGTTCAAGAGCTTTAACTTCGCCAGCTCGAGTCTGATGATGTTCACGCTGGGAATCTTATTGTTCAGCAGCCTCGTCCTCATGCCGCAGTTCCTCCAGACGCTATTGGGGTACACCTCTCAACTGGCGGGGCTTGCTCTTTCGGCGGGAGGCCTGGTTCTGTTGATCGAAATGCCGATCATGGGCCAGCTGACAACGAAGATCCAGGCGCGCCGCCTGATCGGCTTCGGATGGCTTTCATTGTCGATTGCCATGTTCTATTCTACGAAGCGAATCGACTTGCTGATCAGCTTCAGTGCTGCCACGTGGCTGCGCATCGCGCAAGTGATCGGTCTGGGATTTCTATTTGTGCCGATTACTCTCGTCGCTTACATCGGAATTGCGCCGGAGAAGAACAACGCTGTCGCCGGCATCGTCAACTTCATGCGCAACATGGGAAGCAGCGTGGGAACGTCCTTGGTCACCACCTTGATTGCGCGCCGCTCACAGTTCCATCAACTGAGGCTGGTGGAAAAAGCCAGGGTCGACAATCCAAATTTTGCCAATGCCGCGGCTGGCCTGAGTCGCCAACTTGCGATTTCAGGCGTGGGCAAACACGAGGCGCAGATAACGGCATATGCCAGAATCTACCAATCCCTGCAAGCGCAGGCCGCGAGCCTGGCGTACATCGATACTTTTATGGTTCTTTGCGTAGGCGCGGGGATCATGTTTTTCCTGTCTTTTTTTCTGAAGAAGAACGATCCCGGCGGTGGTGGGGCACACGTAGCGGAATGAGTATCATCGAATGTAAGTGGTGAGACGCACTCATGCTGGAATTCAAGCTCATTCTTTGTCCCATCGATTTCTCGGAGTTCTCGGTCCGGGCTTACCGCCATGCGCTGTCACTGGCCGAGCATTATCGCTCCAGGCTCGTGGCCCTGCATGTGGCGGAGTTATCGCGATACCCTTATGCTGACTATGCTGCCACCGCGGGAGACTACGCCGAGTTCCGCCGGACGCTTTGCGAGGGTGGAAAAGAGCTACTATCGGACTTCGTGAAGAAACATTCCCATCCTCATATTCACCCAGAGCTCGTGGTACACGACGGCGCAGCTCCGGACTGTATTTTGACGTTCGCCGAAAAGCAAAAAGCGGAACTCATCGTTATGGGAACACACGGCCGGCGGGGCTATGACCGTCTGGTCATCGGGTCCGTTACCGACCGCGTGATGCGGAGAACCTCCTGCCCGGTCTTGGCTATCTGTAAACCGACACCCGACTCGGCGGCCGAAGACAAAGAGCCGGGTCATGTCCACCACTTGAACCGTATTCTTTTCTGTACCGATTTCTCGGAAAATTCAGCGCGCGCGCTCAACTACGCTCTCTCTGCAACGGCCGAATATAATGCCGAACTCACCTTACTGCATGTGTTGGAGGACGTTTCGAGTCCGGACAAGATGGAACGATGCGTCGCGAAGGCGTCGGAGCAACTGAATAAACTGATCCCGCCGAAACAACGCGAGACGCTTAACATAAAGACGGCGGTGCGCGTTGGAAAACCTTACCGCGAAATTATTCGGCTGGCCACGGAGGCGCAGATCGACATGGTGGCGATGGCCGTGCGCGGCCGCGGCGCTTTGGACCTGGCTGTATTCGGATCGACCACCTATCGTGTGCTGCAGTTGGGGCCGTGTCCCGTGCTCGCCGTGCACGTCTGATCGAATTTTATGTCAACCCAGATGATTAAAATCGTAACCATTGAACGCGAGTACGGAAGTGGTGGAGGCGAAATCTCTCAACTGCTTGCCAAGCGGCTCGGCTGGAAGCTTTGGGATCAGCTGCTGACCGAGGAGATCGCGCGACTGGCTGACTGTCCCAAGTCAGTCGTCGAGGGTCGCGAAGAAAAAACCGATCCCCTTTATTACCGGCTCTTCAAATCGTTTTTGCGCGGAAGTTATGAGGGCAGCCTCAATGCCCACAAGCTTAAGCTGGTCGATAGCGAATGCATTTTGAAGTTCACCGAACAGGTCGTTCAGCACGCGGCGAAGACTGGGAACTCCGTCATTGTCGGTAGGGGGTCGCAGCAATTTCTCAAGAGCCGAACGGACACGTTGCGTGTATTTCTCTATGCTCCGCGAGAAGATAAAGTCCGCCGTCTGTTGGCTCGAGGCAAGAGTATAGCGGAAGCGGATCAGCTCGTTGACACCGTGGATCGGGAGCGAGGCGATTTTGTCCAAAAATATTTCCACGTCGAATGGCCCGATCGCGCCATTTATCACACCATGATCAATACCACGATCGGTGACGAGGCAGTCGTTCGAATGATTTTGGATGTGATCAAAACTTTCGACGCAAAAGCCACGCCCTGAACGACAGTGTTCCTGGCTAACGCGCCGTCCATCCCAGGTCGATGTCCAGCGCCGCCCCGGTGATCCCCGCCGCTTCGTCGGAACAAAGATAGCGAGCCAGGGCTGCAACTTCCTCCGGCTCAAGGAGCCTCCGTATGGCCGCCGGCTCGGTCATGATTTTTCGCACCACGTCCTCAGGAGAAATCCCATGGCGGCGAGCCTGTTCTTGAATTTGTTTCTCCACCAGTGGAGTGCGCACATACCCCGGACAAATCGCGTTTGACGTGATGTTATGTTCGGCCACTTCAAGCGCCACAACTTTGGTCAAACCTAGCACGCCGTGTTTCGCAGAAACATAAGCGGCTTTAAACGGAGACCCCACCTTGCCGTGCAGCGATGCGATATTCACCACGCGGCCCCATTTTTGCCGGATCATGTGGGGCAACGCGTACTTGCAACAGAGAAAAGTTCCAGTCAGGATCACGCCGATAAGATAGTCCCAGCGCTCCTCCGGGAAGTCGATAACAGGAGCTACATACTGGAGACCGGCGTTGTTGACGAGAATGTCGAGGCGGCCGAATTTCTCCACCGCCGCTTCCATCAACCGGCGAACTTCCCCTGCATCGGAAACATTGGTCGCGACAAAGGCGCATGCCGGACCCACCGCTTCAAGTTCCACACGGGCGCGTTCCCCTGAACCGGGATCGATGTCAGCGATTACGCAGTTCGCGCCGGCCAGTGCGAAAGATTTTGCAATCGCGTACCCGATCCCGCTGGCAGCGCCAGTCACAACCGCCACTTTTCCCTTCACAGAAGGCCTCCTCGTCTAGCGCCCTAAATTGCGCCCCTGGAAAAGTTTCTTGACATGATACCTCGAACCGGAGTAAAAGCTGTATGGCCGTTTATAAAGAGCGAGCGCTCGCTTTGACATATCATACCCGGCGCTCGACGGCGAAATAAATCGATGGCGAAATAAATGCCCAAGCTGCTCCATGGAACCATCGAAAAGAACAAGCTCAAGATCGAGCGGGCAGCTCTATACCTCTTTACTCGAAAAGGGTTCCACGGCACTACCGTTCGCGAAATCGCCAAAAAGGCCGGGGTTTCCATGGGCAAGCTTTATATCTACTACGACACGAAAGAAGACATCTTCATCGACCTGGTTCACGACCAGGGCCGAAAGATGGAAGCCATTCGCCAAAAGGAACTGATCCCCCTGATGGCATCGCTCGATCCCGATTCACTGCGAAAATTGGCGAAAGCGATCGGGCGCGTGGTCTCCGAAAACCTCGACTATTGGCGCCTCATGTACATCGATGTGGTGGAGTTCCGGCACAAGCACTTCATTCACAGCTTTCGCGAAATTGCGGGTGGACTTCGCACCTATGCGAACGCGGTAATTCGCGGGTCCAAGGTCGCATTTCCCCCCGGCCTCGATCCCGCGCTCGCCTACACGACCATTTACTTGCATTTTTTCACTTACTTCCTCGCGGAAGAATTGTTTGGAGCAAAACGCCATTTAGGCATGAGCGACGACGAGGCCATCGATCAACTCGTTCTTCTCTACACCGGAGGACGCGTGGTATCGCGTCGACGAAGTTAGCGACGAAACATAAGGAGAAGGGTATGCAACTGCGGAAGGCTATTTCACTGTTCACGTGGGCAGGTTTTTTCTTCTTGGCCACTCTCGTTTCGGCGCAGTCTCCCACGACCGGACAGATCGCGGGAGTGGTGAAGGATGCCAGCGGCGCCGTCGTCGCTGGAGCAAAGATCACTCTCACCAGTTCGGCGGGAGTCGAACGCACCACGACCAGCGACGCGAGCGGGCATTACGCCTTTTCCCTGCTGCCTCCGGGAACGTACCGTGTGGAAGCCGAAAAGGCCGGATTCAGCAAGGCTACGGCGGAGGACGTCGTCGTGCAAATCACGCAGACCACCAGCCTCGATTTGCCTCTCACCGTTGCTTCACAAAAAGCCGTGGTCGAAGTTGCGGCAGAAACGCCGCTGTTGGATACCGAAAGTCCGGCTCAGGGCACGGTCATCAACGAGGAACAAATCCGACAACTGCCGTTACCGACCAGAAACTTCCAGCAACTGCTAACTCTGACTCCCGGAACCTCGGGTCCAGTGCAAAATTCGGCGGAGCTGGGACGCGGTGCGGCGCCAATCTATGTGGACGGGATGCGCTCGACTTCGAACTCGGTGATCATCAATGGTACGGACGCGAACTCCATTGGCACGGGCTCGACCCCCAATCTGGCCGTGCCAGCCACCGATTCTCTACAGGAATTTATCGTCCAGACCAGCCAATATGACGCCTCCCAGGGGCGCGTGGCCGGCGGAGTTGTGGCCGCGGTCACGAAGTCAGGGACCAACAGCATTCACGGCAACGCCTACGAATTTCTTCGCAACACAGATCTCAACGCCAATAACTACTTTTTGAACCGTTCAGCAGTGCCGCGACCGCAATACCAGCGCAACCAGTTTGGCGGCACACTGGGCGGACCCCTGGTGAAAGACCGGGTATTCTTTTTCGTCTCCTATCAGGGTAGCCGGGAACGGAACGGCACCTCGCTGCTAAACTCTGTCGGCACTGTAGTGGTTCCCAGTATCCTCACGAACGACCGCTCCGAGCAAACGTTGGACAACTTGGCGCAATCTTACGGAGTGGCATTCTGCGCAACTTCGCCGAATTTGGGATGTCTTCAGGCCAATAACCAAATGGCGGATTTTCTGCTGATGGCTACGTTGCCAAATGGACAATTGGTGATCCCCTCGGCACCAAGCAACTGTGTTCCGGTTAAGGGCTTCTGTAACGCTCCCGTCGTAGGCATTTCCAAGTTCCGGGAAGACCAGCTCAATGGGAATCTGGACTTCCAGTTGTCGAGCAAGAACCGCCTGTCCGCAAAATTCTTTGGCGCGAACAATCCCGCTACGCAGGCCCTGTTCAATTTGTTCGGACTGACGAACGCCCTCCCCGTTCCTGGTTTTGGCGGCACCGCCAATCTCAATCAAAGGGTACTGTCCGTAGACGACACGTATCTTGTCACCCAGCGGATTGTGAATAATCTGCACTTTGGGTTCGGTTTTATCACTACTGGTTCCCAGCCGCAGGAGCCATTCACGGCGGCCCAGTTGGGTATCAGCTCACCGCTTGGCAATTTGTTCGCGGGCATGCCAGAGATCTCGGTGGCCAACGAGTTCGACCTGGGAGCGAGCCCCTTCGCGGATAACACTGGCGTCGAGAAAACCTATGCAGCAAATGACACGTTGAGCTGGCAGAAGGGACGTCACAGTCTGAAGTTCGGAGGCGAATATAAGCATCACGAATTGAACGAGACTTTCAACCTCTATACTCGCGGCCAGATGTTCTTTCTCGGATTTTCGGGAAATCCATTCGCCGATTTCCTGGGAGCAGTCGCCGGCACCGCCGGGCTGACGATCATGGGCTCTGGAGTAAACAACCGCGATGTTCTGGCCCACGATGTGAACGGCTTTGTGAATGACGACTGGCGGGTGACGAACCGGTTAACGCTCACCCTCGGTGTCCGCTACGATTACTTCAGCCCGTTCACTGAATCGAAGGGACGCTTCGTTGGATTTGACCCGGATCGCGTGACTACGGTTCAGGTTCCCGGCCTCGGGGCGGTGGTTACGGGCGGATTCGTGCAGGCCGCCAACGCAACCAATCCTTTGCCGGGAGTGCCACTGGTGCGATCATCCCTCGTCTCACCTGACAAGAACAACTTTGCACCGCGAATCGGGTTTGCCTGGCAGCCGCGCTCCGACAACCGTCTCGTAATACGGGGCGGTTACGGCGTTTACTATGATCGGGCAAATTCCCGGCTGCTCAACAATCAAATCTTGGACTTTCCCTACTACACGTTGGCACAGGCGTTCTTGACCCCGATCTCAACTCCATTTGTTCAAGTTCCCCAGCCCGACCAGTTTCCACTGCTATTCAACAACGCCTCGGTGTTTCCCTTTGGGGGCCCTCCCGCGTTCCTGCCGCGAGCTGCGAGCGCTGTCTTCCCGTTGACCGTTCAGGACGTTTCCGCCAACGGAATCTACCCTGATCTTCACGACTTTCGGACACCGTACATTCAGCAGTACGGCTTTGGAATTGAGAACGAGTTCGCGAATAACTGGATGTTAAATCTTAGTTATGTGGGCTCTGCGGGGCGCAAGTTGTACCGGCTCGTTGACCTGAATCAGGCCGTCGCTCAAACAGCGCTCGGGCCTGCTGGAGTCTATTCCCCGGGGCTGTCTGCGCTCGCGGTGCAGGGCTTCGGTCTCCATGTCATGCAGAGTTCATCCGATTCGAGCTATAACTCTCTGCAAGCAAGTATCAAGAAACGCTTCTCTTACGGCCTGCAATTCCTTGCGTCTTACACGTGGAGCCATTCTTTTGACGATTATTCGGGCGACCCCACGGGAACCAGCGACGTCACGGTGGTGCCGGGAAACCAGGCGCCTGGCATGTTGAATAACTATGCCAGTTCTGATTTCGATCGGCGCCACCGCTTTGTGTTCAGCGGCATTTACGATCTGCCGAAGTTCTACAAGGGAACATCCGGTTTCGCGAAGCAGGCAGTTAATGGATGGGAGTTATCCAGCGTCATCCAACTACAAAGTGGCACACCCTTTTCGGTGCTGACCAATGACACCGCTTTTATACAGGCGCGTGCCAACTATGTTCCGGGATGCAATCCGACGGAAGGTGGCAGCGTGCGGTCGCGGTTAGATATGTACTTCAACACGGCGTGTTTCGCGTCGGCAACTGCCGATGCCGCGGGTGGTTTTGGCAACACCGGGCGCAACATTCTGCGCGGCCCGAATCAAAAAAATGTGGATATCTCGGTGGTAAAGTTCTTTCCCGTCACTGAGAGGGCGAAGGTTGAATTCCGGTCGGAATTCTTCAACGCATTCAATAATGTGTCCTTCCAAAATCCAGATAACGTCATCGCATCACCCTCGTTCGGACAGATACTGGAGCCCAGCACCGGGCCGCGGGTGATTCAGTTCGCGTTGAAGGTAAATTTCTAGCTGCCAGCAGTTAACTAGCATGCAGTCAACTAGAATTTAAGGCTATGACTCCCGAGAATGTGCCTTTGAAGAATGGTCTGCGAGTCACCCGCCCAGCCCAGGGCCGCGTGTCAGGCGATGGCGTGGAACTCGCATTCGGTTTCTGGCCCGGCCGCGGCGCTCCCGTAGTTGCGTTGCACGGCCTGACCGCGTCGCACATGAACTTCGTCGGCATCGCCGAGCGCCTAGCCGGCCGATGCGCGTTCTTTGGGCTCGACCTGAGAGGCCGCGGCGATTCCGGCAAACCCGAAGGTCCTTACGGTTTTGTCCAACACGCGCGCGATGTTGCCGCAGCGATGCGCGCCATGGGACTTGGCCCAAGTATCGTCATTGGTCATTCCATGGGCGCCTTCGTGGCGACCGCACTCGCCGCGCAGGAACCGAGCCTCGTCTCTGGTCTCGTCTTAATCGATGGCGGCCTTGTGCCAAACACGCCCACCGGCGATGCTTCCGGACAAGGCGTCGCGGCCGCCCTTGCGCTGCGCATCACTCAACTGCGTCAAACCTATCCCTCCCGCCAGGCCTACCGCGATTTCTGGCGAAGCCAGCCGCATTTCCCCGCCGGAGAGTGGAATCCATGGATCGAAGCTTTTCTGGATTATGAAGTCGGCGGTGATTCACCGGTGCAGCCCAAAGCGTCCGAGGCGGGAGTGCTTGCCGATCTGCGCGAAGCATTTCAGCCGGACGCAATCACCGAACGCCTGAAAGGTATTCGTGTGCCCACTATATTGCTCCGCGCCGAGAGCGGTTTCGTCCCCGGCCAGCCACCACTTTTTCCCGATGCCCTCGCAGCGCAATTCCGCACCTACCTGCCTCATATCGAGGACCGGAAATTTCCCGGCACAACGCATTACACCATCGTATTGGGTGAGCGCCCAGCCGCGACGATCGCCGATCTCATCTGTGAACTGGCCAGTCGTCCGCGTTCTTGAGAGCCATGGCGCAAAACGAATCGAATGGTGAATGGCTCAGCGGCACCGCGCGCGCGGCCGGCGGCTCGCGCCATTTCAAGCTCTGGGTGCCTGAAACGCTCTCCGAAACTCCAGAAGAGAAACGCCCTCGGCCTCTCGTCATGCTGCTGCACGGTTGCACCCTTGATGCAAAGGAAATGGCCGATATTTCCGGCATGAACGAAGTCGCCAATGCCAACCACTTCCTGGTGGTCTATCCCGAACAGTCGCGCTTGGCCAATCTGATGAAGTGTTGGCGATGGTTTCATCCCCAACACCAGATGCGCGGCACAGGCGAACCTGCGATTCTTGCCGCAGTGATTGACGAGGTTTGCTCCAACCACAACGTCGATCGAGAGCGGATTTATGTTGCCGGAATCTCGGCCGGGGGTGCGATGGCCGCCATCATGGCCGCGACCTACCCAGATGTTTTCGCCGCCGTTGCAGTATGCTCCGGAACCGAATACAAAGCCGCCTCGAATCTCTCCGAAGGGATGGCCGCGATGAAGCACGGCGGCCCGGATCCTGTACGTCAAGGAGAGCTGGCCTTCGAAGCCATGCGCACCGGTCTAGCCCGCAAGGACAGGCGACGCATGCCGGTCATTGTTTTTCACGGTACTGCGGACACTCGCGTAACCCCGGTCAACTCCGATCAAGCGATCATCCAGTGGAGCAAAACCAATGCTCTACTCGCCGCCGAGCATCAAGAGACCGGATTCGCTCTGGCGGAGAAAGTGGTCGAGGGCAGTGTCTCCGATAAAGGACCGGACACCTATGCTTACAAGAGATACATTTACGTAGAAGCCGACGACCGCTTGCTGATGGAAAAATGGTTGATCGAAGGCCTCGGCCACGCATGGTCCGGCTCTGCGCATCCCAGCGCCCATGGAGACCCTAAAGGCCCCAATGCCAGCGCCGAAATTTGGCGTTTCTTTCGCGAAACTAGCTCACAGCGATAACCCCACCGATGCGTGCTCCGGTTGCTGCGGGCCAAATGCTATCCTGCTCAAGTCGCAAGCGCCAGACTGTCAATCGCAGGCGGCTTCTGCCAGACTTTTCATCGTGATTGACGAATCCTTTGGGCCAAAGCTGTGGCTTCTCACGCAGAATCTTGGAGGCTAACGATGCAGAAGAAAGCGTTCGCAGTCTTTGTAATTCTGTTGCTGGTCACGGTCGGCTGCTCAGGTGGCCGCGGTGGTAGACCCGAGCAAACCCTCCGGCTCGCCATGATCCCTTCCACTGACCCTGGAAAGGTCGTGCGTGACAGCCAGCCTCTGGTGAAATATCTCGAGAAAGAGACTGGCTCTCGAATCGAACTCGTGGTTCCCACAAACTATGCGGCGGTGGTGGAGGCGATCGCCAATGACAGGGTGGATATCGCATATCTCGGCGGCTTTACCTTCGTACAAGCTTCGCGGCGCGCCGGCGTACTTCCGCTTGTACAGCGCGAGCGCGACCAGAACTTTCACAGCATCTTCATCACTCAACCGAAATCAGGTATCAATACGCTGGCCGATCTGAAGGGACACTCGTTTGCTTTCGGCGACGTGAATTCAACCTCCGGACATCTCATGCCGGCGTATTACATGCGGGCAGCTAATGTCGATCAAGATGTGATTGCCAAGGCTCTCTACACCGGCGGCCATGACGCAACCGCACTGGCGGTCGCCAACGGCAAAGTGGATGCCGGTGCGATGGATGAACTGGTTTACGGCAACATGATGAAGTCGGGGAAAATCACGCCGGAACGAGTGAAGGTCTTTTACACTACCCCCTCGTTCTTCGACTATGTCTGGGCCGCGCGCAAAGGGCTTGATCCGAAGCTAAGTCAAAGTTTTGGCGATGCTTTGCTGAAGCTCGATGCATCGAACCCAGAACAGAAGGTCCTCCTTGACCTGCTTAATGCGACCAAATACATGCGCGCCGATAATTCCAGTTACAACAGGCTGCGACAGGCGGCCCAGGACGAAGGGCTTCTGAAGTGATCTATTCGCTTAACAGCGTCAGCAAGTTCTTTGTGCAACGCCGCGAGAAGGTGCAGGCGCTCGACGGGGTCACGCTACAGGTGCGTCCGGGAGAGCAGATCGCCCTGCTTGGTCAGTCTGGAGCGGGCAAGTCGACGCTGTTTCGATTGCTGAATGGCACGTTGAGGCCGACTGCCGGCGCGTTGTTCTTTGACGGGCGCGATACTGCTTCGCTAACCGGCAGCGGAATAAGAGCCATGCGCCGGCGAGTGGGTACGATTTATCAGCAGCACAACCTCGTTCCTTCACTGACGGCGCTCGAGAATACACTTTGCGGGGCGCTCGGACGAATGTCTCTCTTGAGCACACTGCGCGGCATCTTTCGGCCTACCAAGGCTGACTCGGAACTCGCACTGCACGCCCTCGAACTGGTTGGTCTGGCAGACAAACGCGCAGCCCGCGCCGATGAACTTTCCGGCGGCCAACAACAGCGTCTGGCAGCGGCGCGTGTGCTGATGCAATCACCCGACGTCATCTTGGCGGATGAGCCTACGGCCTCGCTCGATCCAGAGTTGGCGGAAACGATGACTTCGCTGCTCGCCGGACTGGCGCGAGACGGGCGGAAAACGTTGGTCATGGCGGTCCACAAAGTAGATCTGGCAACGCGATACTTTCCGCGCGTGGTGGGGCTGCGCGCAGGCGGGTTGTCGTTTGATGTGCCTCAATCCGAGGTGCAGGGCGACCTTCTGAACCGCCTGTACGCGAGAGATGGCAAATCACCTGGCGATCACGATGGCGACAACTTCCAATACAAATTCCGCTGCGCTCGATAGTATCCCGGCACGCCATTACCCGCTGATGACGCCGCGCGGCATATTGTCCCTCCTTGCGGCGATTGCATTGCTGGGTTTCTCCTGGCGGTTTGCCGATGTGCGTCCCGAACTCTTGCTGCGACCTGCCACGGCGACCGCAATCTGGAATCTTGTGCGGCAGCTCTTTCCGCCCGATCTGTCGCCCGAATTTCTCCGTATTGTGCTGCGCGCAGCGGCTCAAACCATGGCCACTGCGGTCGCGGGCACACTTCTCTCCCTTATAGTCGCTCTCCCGCTGGGAGTTTTGGCCACCGGCACCTTGTGGAACCGCGGAGTCTTGGTGGCTGCCGACGATCGCTTCGCATACCGGATCGGCTGGATGGCAAGCCGGTTAGCGCGGACAATATTGGGTTTCTTGCGGGCCGTACCCGATCTGGTCTGGGCTTTGCTCTTTGTGGCAGCGGTGGGACTCGGGTCCCTTCCCGGAACGCTCGCTCTTGCAGTGGCCTATAGCGGAGTGCTTGGTCGCGTCTACGCCGACGTCTTCGAACACGTTGATCCGCAACCGCTCGAGGCGCTCCAGTCTACCGGTGCTACGCGCATGCAGATTTTTCTTCGCGGTGTGTGGCCGCAGGCCCTGCCGCATCTGACGGCCTACACGCTCTATTCGTTTGAGTGCTGCGTGCGGGCGGCAGCAGTTCTTGGATTCGTGGGGGCGGGCGGCATCGGCTATGAAATCAGCGTTTCCATGAGACTGTTCGAATACGGCCAGGTGCTGACTCTGCTCCTCGTTTTCATCGTGTTGCTGATCCTCACCGACGTGGCCAGCCGCTACTTGCGCGCTCGCTCCGTCAGCAGGGCAATGAGTGCGAGCGAAATCAGACCGGAACCCAAATCGCCTCTCCGAATATTGACAGGCAAATCTCGCAGGCTCGTCGCCTGGATGGCAGCTTTTTCCCTGATGGTAGCTAGTTTTGCGCTCGCGGGTTTCACGCCCGAAGCGCTGATTCAAGCCGGAGTTGCCAGCCGACTGACCGACTTTGTTCGCCGCATGTTGCCCATCGACGTAAGCTGGGCTTTCATAGGCAGCCTTGGAATTCCTCTCCTGCAAACGATCGCCATCTCGTTGATGGGCACCGTGATCGGCATGGCGTTCGCAGTCATATTGGCCGTGCCGGCGACGTCCACACTCATTCTGGTGCGCGGTGATTCTCCCGGGGGGCATAGGATTGTTGATCGAGTACTGCGGTGGCTCCTGTTTTGGATTGCGCGGTTAGTGCTTAATATCCTGCGCTCGATCCCTGAATTGGTTTGGGTTCTGATCTGCATCCTGGCTGTGGGCATCGGGCCTTTCGCCGGCACGATTGCTCTTGGACTCCACACGACTGGCGTGCTGGGCAAACTGTATGCAGAAACGATGGAGGAGGTGCCAATTCGTCCCGTTGAGGCATTGCGTTCCCTAGGGGCTAATCCTCTCCAGGTGTTGCTGTGGGCGATCTGGCCGCAAGCACGGCCTCTGCTGAGCAGCTACACCGTTCTGCGGTGGGAGACCAATCTGCGGGCGTCAACCATTTTAGGTTTGGTTGGCGGGGGCGGATTGGGGCAGGTAATCTACAATAACGTCCAACTCGGTTTCTACTCTCGCTTGACCACCCTTATCCTCTTAATCTACGCATTAGTTCTTGCCAGTGACTGGATGGGGGAAAGGCTGCGCTTAAGTGTCGCTTAAATGAGTCCCCCATAAGAATGGGTGTCGGATAAAAATGACTACCATGACCGTCGACGAACGATTCCAGCGCGAAGCGAAGAAATATGCCGCCTATCTTGAGACACCCGAGGGCCGACTGCGCACCGACTTGGCTTTCGCGAATTTGGAGGATTTTCTTCCTCGGTCGCAGGCCGGGAGGGCGTTGTGTGCGCTGGATCTCGGGTGCGGCACCGGAGCCTTGGGGGTCCGCCTGGCACTTCTTGGCATGCAGGTTACGCTCTTCGATTCGTCTCCGGCGATGCTGGATATAGCGAAACGCAAGGCGCAGGAAGCAGGAGTTGCTGGGAATGTTGTGCTGCAACATGGAGATGCTTCTCAGTTGACGGGCTTGTTTCCCTCGGCATCGTTCGATCTAATTCTTTGCCACAACGTATTGGAATTTCTCGACGACCCGATTGCTGTGTTGTGCGGCGCGGCTCGCGCCTTGCGGGATGCCTCAGCGATATTGTCGATCCTTGTGCGGAACCGGGCCGGCGAAGTATTGAAGGCCGCGATACAACTGGGTGATTTAGCGGCTGCGGAAAATAATCTCACCGCTGAGTGGGGACAGGACTCTTTATACGGAGGGCGGGTGAGACTGTTTACGCTAGCTAGCCTGCAAGCCATGCTGAACGCTGCGTCGCTGGCGGTGATTGCCGAGCGGGGCGTGCGGGGCGTGGCGGATTACCTGCCTTCGCAAATCTCGCGGATCTCGGAGTACGAGCGGATTTTTGAGTTGGAGCGCAAACTTGGCACGCGGCCGGAGTATGCGGCGATCGCACGCTACACACAATGCATCGCGCGTTTGGCGTGATGGTTGGTGGTGGATGGAGAATATTTCCAATGAAGGACATCGCTAAGTCATCCTCCATCCCCTTGTCGACGACCGCGCCTGGCGCCACGATTTCACTTGGGCTCGGACTCACCAACGAATGTAACCTCTCCTGCGCTTTCTGCTACCGCGATCCAGCCCGCACCGATCGCCTCTCTCTTGATCAGGTGAAGCGCGTCATGGATCGGCTGCCTATCCGCTCGGTGAATTTGGGCACGGGCGAGAATGGCATGCATCCAGACTTTAAGGCGATACTCGGCTACCTGCGAACGCAACCGGTCAAACTCACCATTACTTCCAACGGCCACAGCGTTGCGGTTTTGGAGGACGATGAACTGCACGCCTTTCACGACATTGAGTTTTCTCTCGATTATCCGACCGAAGCCGAGCAGGATGCACAGCGCGGGCCCGGCAACTGGGCGCTGATTCACCAGCAGGCGGAACGTTGCATGACCCTCGGCGTGCCCGTGACTATCATCGCGGTCATGATGAAGTCGAACTACCTGCGTCTGGCCGAGGTCGCGCGCGTCGCCAAAAAGTTTGACGCTCCCCTGCGCATAAACGTCTACCAGGCGGTGCGATCTGACATTTACGCGTTGTCCTATGAAGAATATTGGGAAGGATTCCAGCGTCTCTTTGCGGAGACGGACGTGATCGCCATCGGCGAGCCGTTGGTTCGAGCGATGGCAGGCCTCCAGCGGCTCCCGGGAGGATGCGGAGTAAGCACCGTGAGGGTTACGCCGCGCGCCACCACACAGCCTTGCGTTTATTGGCCAGGAGCAGGCGAGCCATTGTCGGATTTAATCTCGATGGGGCTCGACATTCTAGACTCCGCCCCGTTCGACCGAGCCCGCACGCTTCCCGACGCCTGCCGGCCCTGCGAATTCCGCGACTCATGCCATGGTGGCTGTGCCGGACGTCGACGCCTCCAGGGCGCACTGCTAGAGCCTGATTGCTATTGTCCGATCGTTCGTGGGCAACGCCCTAAGCTCGATATCCGCATGGCCGCCACGCGTGATCTGCCCAAGCTGAGCAGTTCCTGCACCACCGTAGTCATTGCCAGGCGTGTTTGACTCGTGAAGCGTAGTGGGGGACAATCCGATTGCGATCTTGACGACGCCCGCCGCCATGGGCTATAACGATCTACCCCTGCTACCTGGACCCGCATGCTTATCCGTTGCAATCGCGGCTTCACTTGACGTAGACTTCACGCCGCTCGGTCGTTGCGCTAATCCCTTTTCCAACACTACTCGTCATTCGTGCACCCTCTCTGCATAAAGAAGGAAGCCATGCATTCTCAGCCGATTCGAATCAAGCCCATCTTTTTGAGCTTCGTGGCGGCCAGCCTTGCGATAGGAATCGCCGTCCGCGCGTTTGGTGGCGATGTCTCCAAGCCGACGCAACCAAAGCAGGCGTCGTTCCAGGTAAGAAATGAATTCAAAGTGCAAGTGCCGAAGGGGGCCAAGACGGTGCGCATGTGGTTCAGCGTTCCGCAGGAAGACGCCGTGTCTGTGATTCGTGAATTCAGCGTCGCCGCCGATTTTCCAGTCCACTATTACCGGGACGATTGGGGAAATCGCGTAGGATATGCGGAGGTCAACGCCCCCGCCGAAGGCCCGATCACGATCCGCGAATCGTTTGGACTGACGCGCACTGAGACGCGCAACGACATTGACCCAGCCAGGACGCGTCCGCTGACGGATCAGGAACGCGCTGCGCTCTTCGCGTATCTGCAACCTTCGAGCCACGTCATCGTCAACGATCAGATAAAGACGCTTTCCGCTTCGCTCGTCGGCGGGGAAACCAACCCCATTCTCGCCGCTCGAAAGATCTACAACTGGACGCTCGAAAACGTGGATTACTGGGTGAAGGATCCCGACCACCTGAAGGCGTCCTCGGTGGGCAGCACGGAATATTGCCTCAGGACAAAAACCGGGAACTGCACCGATTTTCATTCGCTTTTTGCATCGCTGTCCATGGCGGCTGGTATTCCCACCCGCATGGTCTACGGTTCGCTTCTAAAGCCCACCTTGAATGGCATCCAAATCGACGGAAGCTATCACTGCTGGATCCAGTTCTTCGCGCCTAACTACGGCTGGCTGCCGCTCGACGTTTCGCTCGCGAATATCTATGGCAAAGAGTTCCCAGTCACAGATAAAAATAAAAAGCTCGTCGAGTTGACAACCGCAACCGGTTACAAGGGTCTCGATCCAAGCAAAGTTGACTATTACTTCGGGAACCTCGATGAGAGACGCGTAACCTGGTCGATGGGGCGCGACCTGATCATGCAGCCGCCGCAGAATGATGGGCCGGTGAATTCGCTCGTGAAAATCTACGTCGAAGTGGACGGCAAACAGTCTGCCGATTGGACGCGCGAATTCACGTATGCCGAGATCACGAAATAGTCGATGGTCGTTAGTCGTTGGCAAAAACGCGTCGACCGGGCGATGGTTGCCTAACGACCGACCACTAACGACCGACGATCAACGACCAATTTTCAGCAGAGGAGACAACCGTGGAACTTTGGAAGCCTGACCCGACCTTTTACCCGTCACCGAGAATGGCGATGAAGGCGCCCCCTGAAAAACTGGCATTTGTGGCCATGCTCAACGCGGGAGACAACGGCCGTCCCGACGCCCTTGGTGTCGTCGACGTGGACCCGGCGTCCACGACTTACGGTGGACTGGTCGGGCGCGTGGACATGCCCAACCCCGGCGACGAATTGCACCACTTCGGTTGGAATGCCTGCAGCGCTTGCCTCTGCCCATACATGCCACATCCGCATACGGAGCGGCGCTATTTGATCGTGCCGGGCATCAAGTCTTCGCGAATCCATATCATTGATACGAAACCCGATCCGCGAAATCCGAAAATCGTCAAGGTGATTGAACCGAGCGTCCTCGCTGAACGTGCAGGCTATAGCCGGCCTCATACCGTGCACTGTGGTCCTGAGGGAATTTTCTGCAGCGCGCTTGGCTCAACAACGGGAGAGGGCCCGGGCGGAATTTTCGTCATGGATCCGGATAGCTTTGAGATTCTGGGGAAATGGGAAATCGACCGCGGGCCGCAATTTCTGGCGTACGACTTCTGGTGGCATTTGGGCTTTGACACCATGATCAGTAGCGAGTGGGGGACGCCCAACATGGTGGAAAACGGCGTGAACCCAGAAATTCTTTTGAAGGGCGGCTACGGCCACTCGCTGCATGTGTGGGATCTGCGAAAGCGCCGTCACCTTCAGACATTGGATTTGGGCTCCGAGTACCAGATGGCTCTCGAACTTCGCCCGGCACACGATCCGAGCCGCGCCTACGGATTTCTTGGCGTGGTGGTATCGCTGAAAGATTTGTCCGCTTCCATTTGGGTTTGGCATCGTGACAATGGCAAATGGGGCGTGACCAAGGTGATCGATATTCCCGCCGAGGCCGCCGATCCCGAAAAGCTGCCGCCGTTGCTCAAGGGATTCAAGGCCGTGCCGCCACTCATCACGGACATCAATCTGTCACTCGACGACCGCTTCCTTTACATTTCCTGCTGGGGAACCGGTGAATTTCTGCAATACGACGTGTCCGACCCTTTCCATCCCAAAAAGACAGGTTCCGTGCATCTGGGTGGTATCGTGCGCCGCGCTGGACATCCGAAGAATCCCAGCGCCCCTCTCAACGGCGGCCCGCAGATGGTGGAGGTGAGCCGCGATGGACGTCGCGTCTATTTCACCAACTCCCTTTATGCACCGTGGGACGCGCAGTTCTATCCCGACGGAATTGAGAGCTGGATGGTAAAGCTCGATGCCAAGCCCGAGGGCGGCATGGAGATCGACCCGAAATTCTTTCTTGAATTCGGCGATCTGCGCGGCCATCAAGTCCGTCTGGAGGGTGGCGACGCCTCGTCCGATTCTTACTGCTACTCATGAGCCATTTTCCGCTCTGGCCCTGGGCCGCATTGTTTCTGCTCGGGGCCTACCACGGCGTCAATCCAGGGATGGGATGGCTTTTTGCTGTCGCTCTTGGAATGCAGAAAAAGAGCGCCTCCGCGGTATGGCAAGCGCTCGTGCCGATTGCTGTAGGACATTTTGTATCGATTGGACTCGTAGTGGCCGCAGCCTTGATTGCCGGGGCAGTGTTGCCCTTGCTATACGTCAAGATAGCCGCCGCTGGCGTTCTTCTTGCCTTTGGTCTTCAAAGGCTAATCCGGAAGAGCCATCCACGTTGGGGCGGAATGCAAATCGGTTTTCGCGATCTGGCTATTTGGTCCTTCCTGATGGCGTCCGCTCACGGCGCCGGCTTCATGCTGCTGCCCATCTTGCTGAAAATGTCAGCGCTCCACGCGACGGCCGGCGATTCTGCTCGCCATCTCCACGCGTTCGGTTTTGCCAAACCCTCGACCGCGCCAGTCGCCTTGCTTGTCCATACGCTCGGTTATCTTCTCGTCACCGGGCTGATCGCGTTCCTGGTCTATGAAAAGCTGGGGCTCGACATACTGCGAAAAACCTGGGTGAATTTGGACGTGATCTGGGCCGTGGCGCTCATCGTCACCGCTGCCTTTATGCTGCTGATCCCCGCGTAGAGATCTAATGCTGTCGGTATTAAGGTGCGTAACGAGTGAAGACAAAGTCGCGAGCTTTGACAGGCACGTGACAGGGGAAGCAGGTTTTGAGCAGCGCCTCATCAGCAGGTTTGCCGTCTTTGAATTGAGCAAACCCCCAGCCACCCGTCGCAGCATATTTTATTGAGTCCTTGACCATAAACTGAACGTTCGTGGCGGACCCGGCCACGAAAGATTGGGCACGGCCAAAGACTTTGTCGTTTTCCTCAGATGGAACGTAACTCCACGCTAGCCGGGCGATGATTGTGCCGTCGGGGAAGGGAAGCTTCCCTTTCCGGTAGGCCTCGATCGCTACGTCGTTGCCCAGAATGGCGCGCAAATCGTTGAGGTTGCCTTCTTCGTGGGCAACAGAGATTAGCTTCCAGTCGCGGTATCCGGGCGGAATTTTGATTCCGAAGAGCGGGGCGGCCGCTTCATCGGCATGTCCAGACGCGCGGGCCGAACTGACGATAACGCCGGCCACCGCTGTAACTGCAACCAGCAAATAAGCAATCCCTCTCATGCGGCGTCCTCCCTCCAGTATGCTTATCGAACCCATACGGAATTGGTTGCGAGAGAGGCTGACTCGTGAATAACCAAATCAATTCTCGAAATCAGCCAATCCGCTGTCTGTTTGCGCGTCCGTCTATTTCGCGTCGATCCATTTGTCTGAGCCCGTCACTTTTACTGCCAGGTTAGAAATGGAGATGTGCAGCGGCTTGCCATCGGCGCTGCCGCGGTGCTCGGTCGAGATCTGCAGTGGGCCGGCCTTTTTGTACCCTGTCCAGGTCGCAGTGACGACGCTCGGCTTCTTGTCCCCGCCGTGGTGGAAGACGAGATACTCGACCCGGTCGTCTTTGCCGACGTAGAGTTCCCAGGTATCGCCGGGAGTGTAACCACCGACCTCCGGGGCATACTTCACCACGACCTTCTCGGCAGTCCCCTTACCTGAGGGTACTTTTTGCATGCCCTCATCGGTCACGGTGGCGCTAGTGTCCCAGTAAGCGTGTAGCGGGAAGAGAAGCCAATAGTTATCGTTGACGAAAGCCGGTTCGATTTGATTTTTCACATTGTCGGGCTGGCTGCTGAGCTCGGACCGCATGTAAGTGACCTTCACCGGCTTGCCGTCTTTGTCCGTTCCCGCAAAGGAAACCTTGCCGGTCTTGGGCTCCCACTCCCACGCGTGAGCAGCTTTGAAAAGTCCGGTGATTTCCCCGTTCCATGTATAACGGATCGCCTCGACTTGCCCGTAGGAATCGAGACCATATGTTTTGGCGATCTTATCGAGAATGGGCGGACGATTCTGCGCCCACGCGGTTGCAGCAAGGGCCACTACCCCAAACGCCAGAAAACGGATGATCGTTGTACGACTCACTTTTGTCATGGAGGTTGCTCCTCGGTGAATTGAACGGATGTTGAGTTAGGATGACGAGCCAAGGCTTCCGGATGCAGGAATCGCGAGAGACGCAAGGGACGCCTAGCCCGGTGCACCCGGGGTAACCGCACGTCGTCGAAACCCGATCATTGCACCAGCAATTGCCACACATCCGTATTCCAGCAGCATGATCCAGCCGGGAACGATCCACGGACGATGCAGAGTGCGCAGATACCACACGTAATAGGTTGGGATGATGCTGACGGTCCAGATGATGATCGGCGTCGTCGAGGCCGACCGCACGAACGGCAGCAGCCAGAGCAGGTACCACGGATATACGACCGGCGCACATAAAAGCGATGCCGCCATCGGCCAAGCAAATGCATCCGGCGACCATGCCGCGGACTTTCTTCTCAGCCAGAGTGCGATAAGAAAACCGACTAGCACTGCCAGGACGGCGGCAAACTGCGGAGCCGTCACTCGCTCGATCGTTGCAAACACCGGATCGTTAAAGCGGAAACTCCGCACATAAGTGGCGAGCGAACCGATCGGAATCCGACCGTGATTTAAGAAGGGTATGTACATGAGCGCGACCACAGCGGCCGCCAGCACCCCATCCCGTATACGAACTCGCTTCCAGTAAAGTGGCAGCAACACAATCGGAAGCAATTTCACTGCAACGGCCAGCCCGAATGCCAGAGCAGCAAGCGCACGCCAGCGCCGTCCGAGCGCGGCGAAAGACAACAACAGCAGCAACACGCCGACAATATCAATGTGACCGCTCCAGGCCACTTCTGTCGCCAGCAGCGGGTTCCATGCATAAGCCAGAACCCAGTGCGCTCCTTGCCGACTGCTACGCAAGATATCAAGCAAAACGAGAACGATCACGAAATCGCAAATTACAAATGCCACCTTCAACGCAAAGACAGACTCATGAATCGCGGTTACGGCGCGAAAGAAAAGCTCCGCGCCCGCTGGATATGGGCTCGGTAAGTCCGGGTTGTTCAGCGTGCGGGTCTCGGGTGTATGCAACCACGCCAGGGCAGGATCGCTCGGAACGACAACATAAGGGTTATAGCCGAGCCGTTGCACGCGGCCATCCCAAACATATCGATGAATGTCATCATCCAGGCCGGGCGGCGTCAGCAAAAATGGAAGATGCCACAGAGCAGCCAATGCAAGCCCGCAGAAAAACACACGGCGCGGAAATTCCGGAGTCGAGAAGAACTCACGGATGGCGAAGAGATATGCAATGCCAGCAATCCCAAGCAAAATGAGGAACGGCGGCCCACCCCGCCCGCTTAGCTGACGTGAGCAGATCGTCAGCGCCACGAGCATGACGACGCCGAAGGCATACACTCTGCGGGATGGCGTGAGCTTCACAAATCTCCGGCGCTCGGCCGCATCTGCGCGACCGCTTGCTGCCACTCCGCCAACCACGCCGCCGTTCGTGGCGCCCTCGCCGGAACGAGCCGCAGTTCCGCGGCAAGCCGGGTTAAGTCGTCCTCCACGTCGATGTCGTAGAAGGGCTCCGTGAAGCCAACGGAAAGTTGCAGCCCGCGAGCGCGCGCCAGCAGGGCCTCAAGCGCGCTCTTCGTGCCCATGCCGTCCCCGTCGAAAAGCGCTGGATGGGCGGCCTTCGCCCCGACCAGGTAATAGCCGCCATCGTGTGTCGGTCCAACCACCACGTCGTGCCGGTCGAGTGCCTCGAACGCGCTCCCAAGAACCGAAGCCGGCAGATGCGGGCTATCGCTGTTGAAAGCAACCACGCGTTGCTGGCCGGAAGCCGCGAAGTGTGCAAACACCGAGGTCAGCCCTGCCGCGAGGCCCTCCCCATTCTGCGCCACCACACCGACGACACGCTGGGTCAATCGCGTTAGCTCCTCGACATCCGAAGCTGGACACATAATGCTAACTTCCACGGCGCCTGACAATGCGCTCAAAGATCGCGCCAGATCCAATGTGTCATTCAGCAAACAGCGATAGAGTTCGGTGACTGCTTCGACTCGAAGGCTCTGCGTTAAACGCGTCTTCACCTTGCCTGGCCTGGGGGCTTTTGCCATAACAACCAGCGTGCGACTCCCGTTCGCCGAATGGACTGTATGTTTGCCAAAAGATCCCATAGGCAGATTGCCGTGCCAAAACTCACGCGGGCCGTGGTACTCCGGCCCTTCGATGCCGAAAATAATATCGCACGATCAGCGATAGGATGAACCACGCCGCTCCGACTGTGCCCCTCAGTGTGCCGCTAATCTTCGATTTTCCAATGCGCGGATAATAACTCACCGGTACTTCAACGATGCGGAATCCCCCGAGCGTACCCTTCAGAATTATTTCAACCGCCCAGCCATAAGTCGTCTCCTGCAGCTCAAGCCGGCGCAGGACATCGGCTCGCGCGGCGCGGAACGGTCCAAGATCGCTTATCCTCAGACCATACAAAAGCCTGATCAGGAAAGCCGCCAGGCGGTTACCAAACGCCTGATGCCAAGGCAATGCCCCACGAGCGCTACGCTTTCCCAGGCGCGAGCCCAGCGTGATGTCGGCACGGCCCTCGATGATGGGAGCCAAAAGAAGCGGCAGCTCAGCCGGTCGATCGCTATAGTCGCCGTCGAGGAAGACGACCACATCAGGAGCACTCGCACTTGCGAGTCCGGTCAAACAAGCTCGGCCGTATCCGCGGCGGGGTTCACGGAGAACGCGGGCTCCCATCTTTGCAGCGATCTCGGGAGTCCCGTCGGTCGAATTGCTATCGACAACCAGGACTTCACTAACAATATTGGCCGGGAGGTCGGCTAAGACGTGCCCGATGGATTGCGCTTCATTGTGCGTGGGAATGACGACCGAAACTCGCACGCGATCTTCGCTCGGGGTCACAGGGTTCAAGTCAACACGCTCAAGTCACCACCATGGAGACGATGGCCAGCGCCGCGCCAGCAAAGCGTCGACACCCCACGTTCGACCGGCTCGTCCCACCGCGACCCCCAGCGCTGCCATCACCGGAACCAGCAACTCCCAGATCCACGCCGTGCCCCACTCCGACACCCAAAGGCTACCCAGATACAGAAATGCTATAAACGCGGCCGGACGCGTCAGCAATCCGATGACGAGCACGATCCCGAGACCGATCTCGGTCGCCGCCTGCATAGGAGCGGCCATCGCAGCGTGACTCGCCGCCAAAGCCATCACCGCCTTCCACGCAGCCGGCGAGTGACTCGATTTGATGTAATAGTTAATCAGGCCAGCGTAGCCCCCAGGAGTGTAGAGACCCTTCCCCAGGTTTTCGAAGAAAACCCACACCAACATCGCACCGATGGTCACCCGAACTATTGCCAGTCCATTTGCCGCGGACGGCTGATTGGCCGCATTTTGCGTTGGGATTGCGTTGGTCATCATCGTAATCTCACGATTTTAGTAACAGGAACCGCTCAAAAATAGTAACAGGCTCGCGGAACCCGCATGTTTGGCTGCGATGGCGGAGAGAGTGGGATTCGAACCCACGTTAGAGTTTCCCCTAAACACGCTTTCCAAGCGTGCGCCTTCAGCCACTCGGCCATCTCTCCGTCTGCCGCTTACTCTCTAGAAATTCCTGTCGATATTGTACACACCCCGGCTCCCGCCGAACGGCCGGACTTCAACCACAGCACGATCCTGCGGCTACTTCGAAGTCTGCCCCCGGCTGATTTAGTTGTCGAGTGCTGATCGGGTATTGTCTGAGACGGTCTCACCGTCGCCGTTCTTCCGCCTCTAGCTCTCCTCGGGCTTATACAACTGCTGCGCGAGATAGTTCTCGTAGGTCATCTCTTTGATTGCGTGCAGCTGTCCTTCCAACCAATCGATATGATGTTCTTCGTCCAGCAGTATCTTCTCCAGCAACTCGCGCGATCCGTTATCGCCGCTGGCCACGCTCGCCTTGATGCCCTCGTTCAGGCGCTTCACCGCCGTGTATTCGAGTTCCAGATCGTTTTCCAATTGCGCTTTCACGGTTTGCCCGATATTGATCTTGAAATAGTCAGACATATTGGGAGCGCCATCGAGGTAGAGGATGCGCTCCATCAGGATCTCGGCATGCTGCATCTCCTCGATCGATTCTTTCCGAATCTGCTTGGCCATCCGCTGGTAGCCCCAGTTCTCGCACATTTCGGCGTGAAGAAAATATTGGTTGATCGCGGTGAGCTCGGCCTTAAGCACTTCATTCAGAATGGCAATAACTTTTGCGTCGCCTCTCATCTTTTCGCCTCTTTTCTTGCTTTGCCCTTGGCGGGCGAGGAATAGGAAAAATCAGCGCGAATTCGTTTGGCCGTAGTACGGCTTGGCCGGCATTCCTCCGCGACAGAGCATTGTACTAGAGCGGACTCCTTCACCATCGCTCAAGTCGCGAAGTAATCCTCAGGCGGGCTCAATCTGGAAGCGCCCCGGCGATCGCCGGGACGCCGTTTCGAATCGCAATCAACCTATTTCAAGCTCTTGACGTAGTCGGCTACAGATTTCGCATCATCAGCAGAAAGACCGCTTAGCGGTTTCTTGTGCGGCGCCTTCTTGCTTTCATCGCCGGTGGTGAGAACCGCTACGATCTGATCAGAGCTGAGGCTGGTTCCCTTGAGTGCGGGACCAACCTTGCCTTGGCCTTCCGCTCCGTGACACATCGCACACTTACCTTTGTAGGTGGCCGCTCCATCGGCAGCGAAAGAGAGTGAAGAAAGAGCCAGGCAGCCACACATCAATGTCGCAATTACCAATCGGTTTGATTTCACTGGAACGCTCCTCTTTTGATCTCAAAATGGGCCCCAGACGACTCGACGACCCACTCATTCTGCGCCAATGAATGACAAATTGCCACTCGCATCCTGTCATGGGCCGTGCGTGGAGACATTTAAGAGGAAATTCTTAGGAACGGGATCCGGACGCAGCAGCGGCGGCAGCGGCAGGCGTTTCGGGCGCGGCGGTAGCGTGACCATTGCTCGGTTGGCCAGGCTTCGCCTGGGCCATCCCCTCGACTACACGGTGATTCAAACAATAGAGCGCCAACTCCAGACGGTCTGCGACGCCCAGCTTGTCATACACCTTACGGAGATAATTCTTGACCACCTGTTCGGTGGTGCCCACGCGCAGAGCAATCTCTTTGTTTTTCATCCCCTGCGTGACGCAGGAAACGATGAGCGACTCTTTGGGAGTGAGCGAAACTTTGGGACGCGACCCCGACGGACGCAAGCCCTGTGTACGATACGCCTGCATCACCCAACTCACGGCCCGGCTCTCGAGCCAGGGTTCGCCTTGGGCGACCTTTCGCAGGCAATCGACCAACACCTCCGGCTCAATTTCGCGTGACACGATTCCATGTGCGCCCCGCCGGAATAAGTCGAGCGTCATCTCCTGGTCTGGTTCCTGCAACACGACCACAACGCGACACCCCGCACTCTGACGCAGAAGATCAGAAACCGCATCGGCTGGATTCGGCGTAAGAGCCGCCTCGAAAATCACAATGTCGGCGGAAAATGTTTGGATGGCTGCGACCGACTGATCGAGGCTCTCGGCCTGTCCGACCACGCGTATGTCGTCCTCGAGCGCAAAAATCTTGCGCAGTCCGGCGCGAAAGATGGCCTGTGTATCCGCTACAATCACGCGGATCGTACCCTTGCCGTCATCAAGCAGCAGGCCTTCGCCTGGCTCAATAGCGACCGAAGTGCTGGTCGAGGTGTTGGCCGTCGTGTTGACCGAACTGCTACCCATCCGTCCTCTTTTCGCGCCCTACCGTCGCGTCCTGCTGCCTGCCACGCCAAACCGAGGCCGCAGCGAGCCACACCTCTTGAACAACTACAGGGTCCAACTACCTGCGCTCAAAACGGTATTCGTCGATGACCACGCCAACGCCCCGCCGCCCACCGTCGTCAAAACTGCGCACCACTCGCCCGCGACAGTCCACTTGTACATCGGCTTCCGCGCCCACAACATCAGCCGGAAGTGAAATCGTAAAATCCACAGGCGAACCAACAGGTACATCGGCGTCCATACGGAACAGCACTCCGTTGGCGGAAATGTTCTCCGTCTCCACCGTCTCTCCCGCCATTCCCTGGCCCGGCACCCCAGCCTGATTGTTTGCCGACTTCAATGCCACCGGCAGTTTGATGGGAAAGCGAGGCGCGCCTTGCACGTCCGCATAACCTTTTCGATTCTTGCCGACCTCAGTAACGGTTCCCTTGGCGGATTCAGACACGTTTCGGATGACCTTCCTTCCGGTTTCTGCCCTGCACAACTCCCCTTGAGTATGTGCACATTTCAGAGCGAGATTACACCCCCGCACCAGCGACGCAAAGTTACGGAAGTCATGGAACAAAGGCGGCGAAGTGCCGGTAGTACAGGGACTTAGGGGCGTAGCGGGCCACTGTGAGGGCCATCACACCAAGCGGAGCTCCTAGCGGCTAGCATTCAGCTGTCAGCACTCAGCATTCAGCCACGTCGGGTTCTCGTCGCAGTCCATTGGAGATCGACATGAAGAGTTTTCGTGACCTAACGCTTTGGGAGAAGGCACACGCACTCACCCTGGCCAGCTATCGCGACACCGCGGAATTTCCTAAACAGGAAGTCTACGGTCTCACGAGTCAGATCCGCAGGTGTTCGGCATCGAATCGCCGCCAATATCGCAGAGGGCTGCGGGAAACGTAGCAATGCCGAACTCCAACGATTTTTACATATTGCCGCCGGATCGGCGAGCGAACTCGAATACCATTTCCTTTCGCCAAAGATCTTGGCTTTCTCAGCGACGAAGAATACAGGAAACTGGATAGCTCCACGATTGAGGTCAAGAAAATGTTGGCAGGCCTAATCAAAAAGGTGGAATCCGATCGGCAGGGGAACTGAATACGTAATACGGATTACTGATCACTGATTGCTGATTACTGATCGCTGAGTGCTGAATGCTGACCGCTGAGCGCTGAATGCTCAAAACTTCGTTCCCTCAGTAAAATTGAACTCCCGCACCTTCATCCCAGGAACCACCATGTCGAACGATTCCTCTCCACACGCGCGCACCGGAACACTCATCGCTTCGACCTTCGACAGCATCGCAATCAGGCTTTCGTTGAAGCGGAAGTTTCGCAAGCCGCACTGCACCTTGCCATTCTCCACCAGAAACGTTCCGTCGCGTGTCATCCCAGTCACGATCTTCTCGTAAGGATCGACCTCGCGTATGTACCACAGCCGCGTGATCAGCACGCCGCGCTCGGTGGAGGCGATCATTTGATCAACGGTCTGCGGCTTTTCCGCCGCACCGAAGACAATATTCATCGGCATCTCGCCCATTTCATTCGGCAGAGGAAATCCATGGCCGGTGACTTCGATCGGTCCCACCTTCCCGGCATACTCCGATTTTTTCATCTTCTTCGCGGTGGCGCGCGCATAGACCACGCGCTTCACCACTCCGTTCTCAACCAGCGGCACCCGTTGCCGCCGCATGCCTTCGCCATCGAACCGAGAACCCGCCTGCAAGGGATGCTCGACGTCGTCACAGATATCGATGTTTTCGCCAAACAATTGCGTCCCGATCCGGTCATTCAAAAATGAACGTTGATCCAGAATCGCCACGCCGCTGTAATCCCAAAACATAAATCCCACAATATCGAGAACCGCGGCCGGTTCGAGAATGACCGTGTACTTCCCCGGCGCAATCTCCCGCGGATGCGCCGAATCCACTGCCTTTTGTGCCGCTGTCTCTGCCAATCGCACCCCGTCGAGAGTCCGCACATCGGGAGAATTTAATTTTTGCCAGCCTGACGAATCGCTGGCCAGCATGGTGACAGAAATCTCCGCCAGCGTCTGCGGATGCCAGCGCGCCAGACCGCGCGAGTTGAAGATTCCTTCGCGCGACTCTGAAGTCGAATAAATGCCTGCGGTAGTTGAATCATGCCGGTCAGCAACGGCCACGATACCCTGCACCACCTCGGCCCGGTCCGCCGGAGTAACGGCCGCAGTCTCCTCAAAAAATCGCGAAGCAAGTGTGGAGCGGACACTCCTGTCCGCTGCTTTTTCGACCGGATCGCAAAAATCCGCTTCTTCGCGAGTAGGCATGGGCAGCAAATCAGGATCGGGCTCCTGCACGCGAGCCAGGCTCTCCGAAGCCGCTACTGCCCGCCGCAAACTCTCATCGTCAAACTGATTCGCCGTCGACCGCGCCGTCCGCCCTCCAAAATTCGTGCGGATCGAAACCACCGAATTCTCTTCCTCAACATTCTGATGAATGGTGTTATTGGCAAAACGAGTCAATGCAAAGCGGGAGCCGGTGAAAATAGCTTCGACCTCGTCGGCGGACGAAAGCCGGCGAATCCGGTGAAAAATGTCGGCGGCTTTTTCCTGCGCAAGCATTTTTTTGTTTTCCTCGGCGTCTCGGCGGTGAACATCTTCTGAACTAGCTTCCCTTGTACGCCGACCCGACGCGAATATTCCGAAAGCGCGCCGGGCTAGCGCCGTGCCCCGTGCCCACAACCTGCTGCGGCTGCCCCTTGCCGCAATTCGGCGTGCCCCAGAGCGTCCACTCCTCGCGCGAGCAGATTGCGTCCATAGAATTCCAAAATTCCGTCGTAATGCCGGAGTACGAAGGATTCTTCAGCATACGCACGCGCTTGCCGTGCTTGATCTCCCAAGCGATCTCGCAGCCAAACTGAAAGTTGTAGCGCTTGTCATCAATCGACCATGACTTGTTGGTCTCCATATAAATGCCATCGTCGGTCGAAGCAATCATCTGTTCGAAACTCAGCCGCTTTTCCCCCGGCAAAATGCTGACGTTGGTCATGCGAATCATGGGCAGCCGATTCCATCCCTCCGCGCGCAGCGTTCCGCCAGAGCGCATGGCGCCAATCGTGTGCGCCGTCTCGCGCGAACTCAGATATCCGCTGAAGCGTCCATTCGTAATAATCGGAGTCGACTGCGCCGCCACTCCCTCGTCGTCATAAGCGAACGTCCCCAGCCCCGGCCCATGTTCCTGCCGCGCGTCGGCCACGACATTCACCAGTTCGCTTCCATAGCGCAGATGGCCCAGCTTTTCGAGCGTAAGAAACGACGTCCCGGCAAAATTTGCTTCCATCCCCAGCACGCGATCAAGCTCAATCGGATGCCCTATCGATTCATGAATCTGCAATCCCAGTTGCGATCCATCCAGAATGATTGTCGCCGTACCTTCCGGACATTGCTCCGCATGATGCAGCGCAACCGCTTCTTCCCCGACGCGGCGAGCGTTCTCGAGCAACCGCATCTCTTCGATCAATTCGTAGCCGCGATTCTGCCATTGCCCGCCAAACGAATTCGGATATGACCGCTTCTGTATCTCGGACCCGGCAAACGCATACGCCGTATAGCCCGCGCCCGTCGAATATTTTGTCTGATGAATGTCCGCGCCTTCAGACGAAAGAAACCATGACTCTTCGCGCTGAAAGTTCATGCCCGTTTCAGCCAGCGTGACGCCGGCGACTGCGCGCATCTCCTCATCGACTTTCAGCAGCAGATCGAGATTCTGCTCGACCGAAGTAGTAAACGGATCGATCTTATAAGGCGTAGTCCACTCCGCCACCGCCGCCGGTTCGGGAGCCAGCCGAACATTCTCGCGCTTCACCCGCGCCGAAGCGCGTGCAATCTCCACCGCCCGCGCCGCCGCTGCCTCCACCGAGGCGCGGCTCAAGTCAGCCGAGGCCGCAAATCCCCAAGCCCCATCGGCGATCACGCGCAGGCCGACCCCGAGCGACTCCGACTCCGAGGCATGGCCCACGCGCCCATTCTTAGTGGTCAGCGAGCGGTTGCGGATCGCAACTATTCGCGCGTCGGCATAAGTTGCCCCGCGCCCAATAGCACCGTCCAGAGCCAGTTTGGCAGCGGCCTTCATTACTGATCTAAACGTATCATTCGAGCGGACCAGAATGCTCAGGATCGAAACATCGCTGTCTGGGGCGATGCGTAAGTGTGACTCGGCCGATAGTCCCGCCTCGATAGCAATTCGATGAAAGCCTCTGGCGAACCGACAGCCTCATCAAGCCATTGTTTCTTCATCAGCGTCACCAGCAATGCGCACGAACGGGCCTGGCAATTGATCGACTTCTCTGGGTTAAATTCGATATCGGTGAATCCCGCATAGTGGAAAATATGAGTTCTAAGCCATTCGCGGTGCTCATACAATGCGCCAATGTACAGCCAGTCGTAGAACGCGGTCTTCGGCTCAAGCGGGAATCGCAGATTCTCGAACTCGAATCCCCTGAGAGCGCCAGACTCCTTTAGACGTGGGTCCCGCTTGGCATCCCTGACGTCCTCAACGGTGTAAAGATCCGTGTACGGACCGCCATGCTCGAATACCTTGCTGCCTTGGAAAGCCGCCTCAAGAGCTATTTTCCCAAATCGGTCGCTGTGCACTCTTAAGCTGAAGGCGCTCAGGCGCTGCCCAATTTTTTCTTCCGATTTGGTTGAGACTTCTAAAAGCGGGGCGTATCCCGCCTTTGCAGCTGCGGCGTGAAGTGCAACGACATTCTTTTTTTTCTGAATCGGTGCAAAACCAGAACTCCAAACAAGCCGCATCGATAACTCTTTAACCAATTCAGACGAATCGGGTGCCGGGATGAAGATTGGTCTTTCAGCCATGAGGAAAATTCCTTATTAGATCCAAGGGGATGTGATCTGGGATCAGCAGTTCGCACTTTTCGACCTGCTGCAACCGTCGTTGGATCTCCGGGTCTTTCCAGTTCGTCCGGGTGTATAACACCTCGAAGTCCACCGTTTGTCGCGCTCGATCTAGAGTGCGAATTTCAACGCCTGCTTTGTTCGATACGTCGTCCGTATACATCACCCCATCCACCCTGATCACGTCGGGATGAATTTCAAGATAAATCGGCACGGCAATCCTAGCGTCCTGCATGGCCCGAAAAAGCATAGGGTGGTTTGCGCGAAAACACAGATGCACGTACCTATCGAGACCCACTCGCTCGTCCGCTTGATGACTCCAATCGTTGCCTCCCGGCGCTGGTACGTCGATCTTTCTCTCCCGGAGTTTCGCAAGCGAATAAAGTCCTCCGTGCTCCTGAATCGCCGGCAGGTTTCGCCTATCTGTGAAGTGATAGAAGGCGGTAACGCCATACCGCAAAAACGGATCCTTGTCCGCCATAAAGGCCACAAGTTCGCCTATTCAGGCTCTCGCAAAGTCGCCATGTTCAGTGTATACCCGGCGCGGCCGCCGCCAGCGGCACTCGCTTATGCGCCACATCAACGAGAAAGCGTCCCGCGTGCAAATGGTTTCCGTCAGCGCTCTCGCCTCCATCGCTATCACCGGCAGAATCCGTCCATACCGCGCCAATCTCCACCTTGCCGCTGCTTGAGCCAGCTACCTTGGTCGGCTGGCGCCGCTGTTTTTCGACGTAGGCCTTAATCACCTGCGAAGCGACGCGCGCCGCAAGATATCCGTGCTCGCCTTCTTCGAGCAGTGCGCAGACAACGATCTCGGGATCGCGGCGCGGTTCGACTCCAGCGAACCATCCATTATCTTTGAATTTCGTCTTCCCGTTCGCAACACGGGCTTTGGCCATGTTGCTGATGGTCTGCGCGCTGCCCGTCTTGCCGGCGAAATCGATGCCCTGCAGATGCGCGCTGTTTGCGGTTCCGATGGGCGAAACCACATTCGCCATCGCGTCGGTGATCAGCTCCCAATTCTTGGGATCGATAGGCACACGAGTTTCACCAGTCGAAGTGCCGGTCGGCACGACATTTGCCGGCAAGTCCGTAGGATTGATGACGTGCGGACGCTGCAATACTCCTCCATTGGCAATCGCGCCAATGGCCCGCGCCAACTGAATCGGAGTGGTCGCAACCGCCCCTTGCCCAATGCCAACCGAAATGGTTTCACCCGCGTACCACTTCTGTTTGAAGTTGCGAATCTTCCATTCTTCCGAAGGCATCACCCCGCTGACCTCCTGCGGCAGATCGATGCCCGTCTTCTGTCCGAGGCCAAACGCAGTCGCGTACTTGGCGATGCGATCGATGCCCAGCTTCTCGGCCAGCGTATAAAAGAAAACGTCGCAAGACTGATAAATCGCTTTGCTGATCTCGACTGGCCCGTGCACGCGATGCTCGGAGAGCACCCAGCACTTGAAATAGCGGCCATAGAAAATAGCGCCGCCCGCGCAATTCACCTGCAATGTTTGCGCAACTCCTTCCTGCAAACCGGCCGTCGCCATGATGATCTTGAACACCGACCCAGGCGCCAATTGCGCTTGAATGGCCTTGTTCAGTAGCGGATGATCAGGATCGTCGACCAGCTTGCTCCACTCGTCCCGCGAAATCTTTACTGCAAAATCGTTGGGATCGAAGGTTGGCCGGCTCACCATCGCCAGTATCTCGCCGTTGCGCGGATTCATCGCGACCACTGCGCCGTTCTTGCCCTCGAGCGCCTGTTCGGCCGCAATCTGCAAATCGAGATCCACTGTCAGCTTGAGCTGCTTGCCCGGCTCCGCCGGAGTTTCGTCGAGCCGACCCACTTCCCTTCCGTGGCTATTCACCAGCGCACGCCGCGAACCGTTCTTGCCCATCAGAATGTTGTTGTATTGCTTTTCCACTCCGCTCACTCCCACCACGTCGCCCGGCGTGTAGAGTTCGAACTGCGGCTGGTTAAGCATGTCTTCGGTGACCTCGCCCACGTAGCCAATCAGGTGCGCCATAAAACCATTGCGCGGATAAAGGCGCCGGTGCGCCATGATGGTTTCAAGTTCGGGCAGTTCGTTCTTGTGCGCCTCGATGAACGCCAGTTCATCAGGAGTGATGTCTTCTTTGAGGATGATCGGCTGGTACTGCGGCATCGAAGCGAAGCGTCGCACGCGCAGCCGCACTTCATCGGGATTCAAGTGCAGCCCTTTGGCAATCGCGTCCGCGTCCGCATTCAGATCGCGCGTGGAGTCGCGCAACAGTAGCGCGGAAAACGAAGGATAGTTATCGACGATTACGCGCCCTTCGCGGTCGAGTATCTTTCCACGCGGCGCCAGAATCGGTACATTGCGAACCCGGTTCTTCTCCGCCAGCAAAGCGTACTCATCGCTGTGCATCACCTGCAGACGCCACAGTCCATAAGCTAGAAGCAAAAAAATAAACAGCACGACATACTGCACGCCGGTGAGCCGTAGGGCGGAAACTTTTTCTTCGCGGCCGAACATCAATCCTCAGTTTTCACAGCAGGCATGGGACGCAAGCTGAAAGTTACCAGCAACGGCGAACGACCCCGGAAGCCGCTGAGACAAATCAATTATGACGAGTTAACTGTATTGTAACCTGCAGCCGTTATTGACGTAATCGCAAGCGAAAACGAAAGTTTTTCCGTCAAAACCCTTATGCCGCCGATGTTTGGATGGCAAAGTCTCACCGCACCCCCACGGGGCATGTACAACCGGCAATTGAATTCTGGGCATCCACAGGCAACAATAAAAGCAGGATTTCACTCTTATTAACTTCCTGCCAAGGATTGGAATGCGGATTCGCAGTTTCATCATCGCCTACGCGCTCGTGCTCGCCATTCTGTTATTCGCGGACCGGCGCCCCGGCACGACACAGCAGGATCGCTACTCCCACGTAGTCGACCTGACCGATGGACAGAATGCGACGATCAGGCGTGCCGCATCAGCTGAACCCAAGGAATCCAGAACCCGCATCATCGCTCCTGCCGCAATCATTCCCGGCACCTGGACCGCGGGTCAGATTCCGCCCGAACGCCTCGTCGCTCCGCTTGTGGTGATGGATCTGAAGACGGTCGCGGATAATACGTCGCAGATCTCCCTCGACGATATCGCCACCTGGGAGGCCAGGCACGGCATGATTCCACAAGGAGCGATCGTCGCCATCCGCCGCGCTGATGCGCGCGATCATGCGACCAGCGATCACCTCGCTCCGCCAATAGCGCCGCTGCCGATTGCCCGCGATGCCGCTCTATTTCTTATCGAGGCTCGCGACACCATCGGGTTTGCGGTCGAAACGCCTGTGAGTTTTTCCTCCGACCACACGTTAGCGACTCAACTCGCCCTGCATGGCAACTATGTGGTCGAAGGAACCGCCCGCTTCACCTCGCTGCCCGAGACCGGTTCACTTGTCATTGTCGCCCCTGCGAAAGACAAGAGACCGGGCGAAGCTCCCGTCCGCATTCTCGCCATGGTGAGATAGTCTCTGGCGTTTTCAAACATCAGATTTAGCTCGCGGCTCGCGGGCACCCTCCTCTCTTTTCTTTTTCTGCACCTCGTCTCACGCCGAAATCATCTACCCCTGCGGAGGACATTCATGTCTGACCCGCGTTATCCCATCGGAAAGTTTTCTTACTCGGGGCCTCTGACCGCCGAACAAAAGCAGGAATGCCTCGCCAATATCGAGCAGACTCCCGCCCGCTTGCGTGCCGCGCTAAGCGGACTCTCAGACGAACAGCTGAATACTCCCTATCGCGATGGCGGCTGGACGCTGCGCCAATTGGCCCATCACGTTCCTGACAGCCATATGAACTCCTACATCCGCTGCAAACTGGCGCTCACCGAAGACGACCCGACCATCAAGCCTTACATGGAAAATCTCTGGGCCGAGTTGCCCGAAGCCAGGCAAGCTCCCGTCGAAGTCTCGCTGGCCTTGCTCGATTCCCTGCACCAGCGCTGGATGCTCATGCTGCGCAAATTCACCGACACGGATTGGAAGCGCACCTTCCGCCATCCCGATCTGGGTCCAATGTCGCTGGAAAAAAATCTGGCCCTCTACTCCTGGCACGGACGCCATCACGTAGCGCACGTAACTGCCCTACGCGAGAAGATGGGATGGTAAGGAGAGCATTCAGCATTCAGCATTCAGCATTCAGCAGTCAGCAGTCAGCAGTCAGCATTCAGTCACCTTGACTCAGTCCTGATTGCCGAGTCCTGATTGCTGAGTGCTGACTGCTGAGTGCTGCCTCACTACAGTCCCGCCTTCCACACCAGATAACTCGCAGCCTCGCGCATTACCGCAACAAGCCGGTCAAACAGATGCCGCGGACGCGACTCAGGCCTTGGCGCCACTTCCACTTGCACACCATCATGCTCAAGCAGTTCGCGTATGCGGAAAACGTGATAAACATCACTCACCGCAATGCAACTACGCATGCCATTCACGCGCATAATATTTGCGACGCGCGCGGCCGACTGCGCTGTATCGGAGCCCTGCGTCTCTGCGATCAGCGATTGTTCGGGAACGCCACGCCGCAAAAGATAATCACGCCCCACCCCGCCCTCGCTAAACTCCGGATCCTGCGCCGCGCCGCCCGTCGTGATCACCACCGGCGCCATACCCTTCTCAAACAACTCGTAGCCATGATCCAGCCGCGCCCGATACACCGGCGAAGGACGCCCCGAATATTCCGCCGCTCCGAAAACAACAATGACATCCGCTTTCTTCGATGGAGCTTCGGCGGAGGCTCGCACAATTCTCGACCCGGTAATCCCGAAAAATAAAAGCAGCGCTCCCAGCACCGCCAGCAACAAAAGCAGCCCGGCGCGGACTCGGTAAGATTTTTGGGGAGCAGAAGGAGTGAGATCTTCGGCCATCTTCAATGTGAACTCAGGTTTCCAAGTGCTTCAGGGGTGCAGCCGCCAGCGCTTAGCACTCAGCCGGTTTTCCTGAGTGCTGAATGCTGAGTGCTGAGAGCTGAATGCTGCCTTACGACAACGCCTCGACAATATCCTTAGCGGGAATCGCCCCCTCGCGCAGAATCTGCCACGTACCATCTTCTCGGAAGTGCACGATCGTCGACGACATCGTCCGCGGAGATTTCCCCCCGTCCACGATCAGCGAGATGCGATTTTCCAACTGATCGCGCACCTGCTCCGCGGTCGTGCATTCCGCCGCGCCGCTCAGGTTAGCCGAGGTCGCGGTGATCGGAATCTTCGCCGCCCGCACCACCGCCAGCGGAATCTCCGATGCCGGCACCCGCAGCGCCACGTTCCCCGTATTGGCGGTGACCTTCAGTGGCAGATGCGAAGCCGCCGGCACAATCATGGTCAGCGGTCCCGGCCAGAAACGCCGCGCCAGCAGATGAAAATCATCCGGCAAAGGACGCGCAAACTCCTCCGCCTGATCCACATTCTCGATCAGCAGCGACAGCGGCTTGTGCCGCAGACGCGACTTGATTTCATACACGCGCTCCACCGCGCGCAGATTAAACGGATCGGCGGCCAGTCCATAAAACGTGTCCGTCGGCATGCCCAGCACCTGCCCGGCCTGAATCTGCTCGGCGGCATATCTAATCAGCGAAGCTTCGGGCGTATCGGCATGAATCTTCAAGATTTCCGCGCGCACTCTTTTCCCCTCCCGACGCACAGCTTCAGTTTGGTCGGCATACCCTTCGCCGCAATCAACGTTGTCGGTATAAACAATGAAATGTACCATACAACAAGCCTTGGCCGAAGTCCGAGCACATGTTCGACTCGGCGAGTCTCGCTGCCGTCCAAGGACTGGAACCGGGTATCGCGGAGGCCTTCGTTCTTCAAGGATCTGCTTCGTGGACCTTCGCGTTCTTGGTGGTTAGCGGTTTTCGCAATCCGACTCGAGACCCTTATCCTGATCTAGGTACCAACCGATGAAGCAGGGGCCGAAAGCCACGCGAACTCTCAGTAGAGCCGACCGCCTGCGTCCCGTCACCGGCCGGCACAATCAGCGGCTCAAAGATTTGCGCATGGCATTCCGCCGCGCCGCGCTCACGCCGCAAGGTGAATGTGCCATCGAAGGCGTCAAGTTGCTCGAAGAAGCCTTGCGCAGCGGCATGGATCTGGACACCATATTCTTCAGCGAAGCGGCGCGCCCTCTGGCCGAAAAACTGCTGCCCCAGATCAGCGCGCGGGCCGAAACTCTCGTTCTGCCGAATGCGCTCTTTCAATCCATCGTGCCGAGCGATACACCTCAAGGCGTAGCAGCCCTAGTCAAACTGCGCACCTTCTCCACCGCTGATTTACTCGACCGCGCTAGCACCGGCCCGTTGGTGGTGGCCGCAGGCCTGCAAGATCCCGGCAACCTGGGCACAATCCTGCGCTCCGCCGAAGCCTTCGGAGCCGCCGGAGTTTTTCTCACTGAAGGAACCGTCAGCCCCTATAACTCAAAAGTACTGCGCGGATCGGCGGGTTCGATCTTCCGCATGCCGTTTCTACAGATCCCATCCACTGAACTGATTGCGTTGCTCCGGGCGCGCGGAGTCCGATTGATCGCGACCTCCTCGCATCAAGGAACTCCGCTGCCGCAAATTTCATGGACGCTGCCGCTCGCGATCTTCATCGGCAACGAAGGAGCCGGCCTGCCCCGCGAACTAATGCGCGAGATGAACGAGACGTTGGTGATTCCACAAGCCACACAAGTCGAATCGCTAAACGCTGGAATCGCAGCCAGCATCGTACTGTACGAAGCCGCGCGAAACGGTTTTCACCACAGAGGCACGGAGACACAGAGAAAACAAGAACGTGTTTCTTAATCCGTTTTTCTCCGTGTCTCCGTGCCTCCGTGGTGAAATGATCTTATGAATTTGTTTGCACCCACACCGCCGGAAGAATTCAGCACGCCAGGCGCCCGTCCACTCGCTGACCGCATGCGCCCCCGCTCTCTCGACGAATTCGTCGGGCAGGAACACCTTGTCGGCCCCGGCAAGCCGCTGCGCGTGCAGATCGAGCGCGACGATCCCACCTCGATGATTTTCTGGGGCCCTCCCGGCACCGGCAAAACGACCCTCGCCAAGATCATCGCCCGCATCACCAAGGCCGACTTCATCGAGTTTTCCGCCGTTCTCGCCGGCATCAAGGAAATCAAGCAGGTCATGAGCGATGCCGACCGTGCCCGCCAATACGGCACGCGCACCATCGTCTTCGTCGACGAAATTCACCGCTTCAACAAAGCGCAGCAGGATGCCTTCCTGCCCCACGTAGAAAAAGGGAGCATTCGCCTCATCGGCGCGACCACCGAAAATCCTTCCTTCGAAATCAACTCCGCACTACTCTCGCGCTGCCGTGTCTACGTGCTCAAGCCGTTGACCGAAGATGAAATCGTTACGCTGCTGCGTCGCGCGCTCAATGATAGCGAGCGAGGCCTGGGCGAGATGCACATCGAATCCTCCGACGACGCGCTGCGAAAAATCGCCTCATATTCCAGCGGCGATGCCCGCAGCGCCTACAACGTCGTTGAGGTAGCCGCCTCGCTCGCGCAACAGGCCAGCATGAATGAACTTTCCGATGAAATCATCCGAGAGGCTCTACAGAAGAGGGTTCTACTCTACGACAAAGCTGGAGAAGAGCACTACAACATCATCTCCGCTTTGCACAAATCGGTGCGCAACAGCGATCCCGACGCTGCCCTCTACTGGCTCGCCCGCATGTTAGAAGCTGGAGAAGATCCGCTCTACATCGCCCGCCGTGTAGTCCGAATGGCCGTCGAAGATATCGGCCTAGCCGAACCGAATGCGCTCGCCCTGTGCATGGCGGCCCGCGACGCCGTCGATTTCATCGGCATGCCCGAAGGCAATCTTGCCCTCGCGCAAGCCGTCGTCTATCTTTCAATCGCGCCGAAATCGAACGCGCTCTACACCGCTTACGCCGCCGTTCTTCAGGACGTAGAGCAAACCGCCGCCGAGTCCGTCCCCCTGCACCTGCGCAATGCTCCCACGAGCCTGATGAAGGGCCTCGGCTACGGCAAGAATTATCAATATGCGCACGACACTGAAACCAAGGTCGCCGACATGCAGTGCCTGCCCGACAGTCTGCGCAACCGCGTCTACTATCGCCCCACGAATGAAGGAGTGGAAAAGCGTATCCGCGAGCGCCTCGAAGAGATCAAAAAGCTGAAGCAGCCAGCATCACATAATCCCGCAAACCCGCCCTCAAAAACAGAAGAAAAGCCCCACAAAAAGAGAATCTGAAATCTGATTTTTCCGATCTAATACAACAGTTGCAATCGACCGGCAGGAGGGTTTTATCGTGTCCACCGCCCCGCTCATGGATTTCGGCTTCTCCAGCCAGCCTTTGCCCGAAACGTCCGCGCTCAGGATCACCGAACTCGTCCGCCTGCAGAAATTCGCACAACGCATCACCTCGACTCTCGACATCGAAGAACTCGTTCCGCGCATCGTCGATGAGGTCGCCGAGTCGCTCGGCTGCGTCGAAATCAATCTCTATCTTCGCGATCGCGACGAACCCGACTTCGTGCTGGCCGGGGTTCGAGGCTGCAGCCTTTACGGCAAGGGCCATCGCCTCAAGAAAGGCGCCGGAATGGTCGGGCACGTCGCGGCCACTGGAAAAATGCACTACGCCCCCGACGTCAGTCGCGACCCTTACTACACGGCTTGCGAGCCCGATACGCGCTCCGAAGTCGCCATCCCACTCCAACGCGAAGGCGATCTCGTCGGAGTCTTCACCGCTTCTCATTGCGAGCTTGATGCTTTCTGCCCTGATCAACTGCGCCTGCTGCAAGCATTGTGCGATCACGTCGCCGTCGCGGTGCATAACGCGCGGCGCTTTGGCGATGAGCGCGCACAGCGCGAGCGCATGAGCCGCGAAGCCGAAGAAGCTCGCTCCATTCAGCAGGCCCTTTTGCCCCGCAGCTCTCCACTGATTCCAGGATTTCGCGTCTCCGGGCTATCAGTCCCCGCCGGCTCTGTCGGAGGAGACTGGTATGACTTCATTCCCCTCGCCGACGGACGCTGGGGTCTCGTCCTCGCCGATGTCTCCGGCAAAGGCACCGCCGCGGCATTGCTCATGTCCGCCACGCGCGGCATGTTGCGTTCACTTGCGCAAACTGGATCGGGCCCGGCTGAGGTTCTCACCCGTCTCAACAACATGATGATCGAAGATTTTCCCAGCGGCCGCTTTGTCACCATGGTGTACGCAGAACTCGACCCGTCGAGCCGCATTCTCCGCATCGCGAATGCCGGTCATCTCGCTCCGTTGCTCGTCGAACCTTCCGGCCACCGCTGGATCGATCACGAGCACGGCTTGCCCCTCGGAATTTCAGTCAGTAAATTTTCGGAGGCCGAAGTACAGCTCGGCGAGCATTCGCGGATCGCGTTTTATTCGGACGGAATCACCGAAGCAGAAGCCGACTCTGGCGAAGAATACGGCGCCGAGCGCCTGTTCTCCCAGATGCAGTCACCGGATGTCACCGTGGATAGCTTGCTTGCCGATGTAAGGAAATTTACGAACGGTTGCGGGTTGCGCGACGACGCCACTGTAATTTTGGTGGCACCGCGTGGAACAGAAGTTCAATAATAAAGCGCGGCGCCCGGCTGGTGATCGGGATTTAGTTACCCGAATCGCGCCCGGTGTTCCTTCAAAACACATCGGTCCATCACTACAAACATTCCCGCTTTTCGCGCCTTCTCCGCCGCGCGCTCGTTGATCACGCCTTCTTGCAGCCAGATTGCCGGAATCTTCAACTGAATCGCCTGGTTCACAATCTCATCGACAAACTCCGGCCGGCGAAACACATCGACCAGGTCAACCTTCCGCGCGACTTCGGGTGGCACATCTATCAGCGACGGATATGCCTTCTCGCCCAGCGCTTCCGTGATTTGCGGATTTATCGGGATGATCTTATAGCCCACTGACTGCATATAAGCAGAAACCCCGTGGCTAGCCCGCATAGGGCTCTCCGACAATCCCACAACGGCAATCGTCTTCGCCCGTGACAACAAATCGTAGATAGGATCAGACTGTTTCAAGTTAGTTTCTCTTCGATTCGCTGGAGTCTAAGACGGAAAACTGGGTACTGGCTACTGGTTACTGGGTACTAGTCTTTCTTCTCCAGCTTCTGCTTAAACATGCGCGTCGCCATCTTGCGAATCGTCTCCGATACCTCTTTATTTTCCGATAGGTTCTTCAAGTCTCGAGTCAGCAGCATCTTCATCAAGCCGAGCGAAGTATCGAGCGGTGAGCGCGGGTTATATACGATATTGCGCATGATGTTGTAATTTTTCGCGAACTTGCGTTTCATCGGAATCGCCCGCAACACCGACTCCAATACATTTTTCTGCAAAGCAATTTTTTCCACTTCCGCGTCGGTAATCTTCGGGGACTCCAGCACGGCCAGCGCCACCAGCTTCGTCGAATCGCGGATCAGAATCGTCCGATCCTCTTTGTTACCGCGCATCGCCAGCGCGATACGCCCCTTGATGTCGAGCTTGGCAATCTTCTGCAATGTGCTGTCGCGCTTTTCTTCGCCGAGGGCAGGCCGCTTCTTCGCCTTGGCAGCCTTAGCGGCAGCGGTTGCGTTCGCCGCCGCACGGTGGGCGGCGTCCGCGCTTGCAGGGCTCGACGCGCCGCTGGCAGGCGCAGAACTTGTCGCTGCGCCGCTCATCGCAACGCCGCTCGTCGCAACACTGACCGTCGCAGCGACCTCCGTCGGTTCGACTGCTTCGTCCTCATCACCATTCAGTTCTGCGTACGTGATGCCAATCGCCTGAAACGGCTTACCCGTTTCCGCTGCCAACTCTTTCGCATTTCCGTCTAAGTATTTTGTGACCGCGCTCTCGATCTCTGCGTTCGGCACTTCGATTTCCGGAACATCCTCATCGTCCGCCGCGTCGGTCTCCCGCTCGGCCAACTTTTTCTCCATCTCGGCAATCTCATTCGGACGCAAGACAGGATTCGCCTGCAGAGCCCGCAGCAGCCGCGTAGAACTCATCACTCTCTCGCTCGCTAATAAAATTTCCACCACCGAGCGCGACCCCGACGAGGACAATCCGTCGAGCAACTCTTCGGTCACCGACGGATTCTCCGCCAATGCGGGCAGCAGGCAAGTTCTCAGGTTCCCCACCGAAGCAAAATATCCCAGCACCTCGGCGCTGGTCGCGGGATCGGCCGCTGCAGCGATACTGGTTTTTTCATCCCATCCTGCCAGCGTCATTCGCGCCTGCTCGCCAAACAATTTGTGATGCAGCGCCAGATAGACCAGGATCTCGATCATCTCCCCCGGTGGAACGGAGAGAGAACCGCGCGCCGCCGATTGCATCAGATTCACCGGCACTTGCGAATTGCGGATCAGATCAAGCATTCGCGGCATGGTTTATTTCCTCAAATCAGCGCGGCGTTTTTCTTTGCGAACTTTTTTCGATTTACCCACCAGCGCTTCCAACTCCGCGACCGCAAGCTCAAGCTCGCGCGTAATGCGGTTCGTTCCCCGCCGCTGATATTCGTCGCTCAAGGCGCGATAGTACCAGAGCGTGCCTTCCTTCTTTCCCGAGAACCGCGCCCAGATGGCCTCGCCGTCCCGCCGGTAATCGGCGAGAATCGTGCGAACGTTATGCAGTTTGTCCGACGCCGACACCAGCCGCGTCTCCGTATCGGCGTGCGCCACTTCGCGCAAATAATCTTTCTTGCGCTCGACCCACTCCGCCTTCGGCTCGCCAAACGAATCCGTGCAGCCCTCCACGATCTTCGCCACTCGCGGACCAAACTGCTTGCGGATTTCCCGCAGCCTCGGCATCCCGCCGCAATCCTCGACTACATCATGCAGCAGCGCCGCAATCGCCATATCTTCATCCCCGCCCGCCTCCAGCACCAGCGACGCTGCCGCCATCAGGTGCGAAAGATAAGGCACCGCCGTTTGCTTCCGCGTCTGCCCGGCATGTTTCTCGGCAGCATAGCGAAAAGCTCGCTGCAAACGCGGTCCAAGCACCGGCGGCCTCAACGACTTCCTCTTGCTCGTTCTCGTCAACATGAAGAGTGTTCGCCCCGCGATCTCTCCGAGGTTCTTACTGACGGCTGATAGCTGATGGCTGACAGCTAGCTTTTCTTCTCGCCGCGCCGCATTCGCAAATACGCCCGCATCAGCGGCAGCAAATCGCCATCAATCACTCGGTCAACATCGCCAATCTCCAGCTTCGTACGATGGTCTTTGATCATGCGATAAGGTTGCAGCACATACGAACGAATCTGCGATCCGAAATCAATGTCCAGTTTCGAATCTTCAATCTTCTTCGTGACCTCGCGCTTTTTCTCCAACTCGTATTCATAGAGCTTCGAGCGCAGCATGCTCATCGCCTTATCTTTGTTCTTATGCTGCGAGCGCTCGTTCTGGCACGCTGCGACCAATCCCGTCGGAATGTGCGTGATCCGCACCGCCGAATCCGTCGTATTGACGTGCTGTCCACCCTTGCCACTCGAACGATAAGTATCAATGCGAATATCGTCGGGCTTGATGTTGACCTCGATGCTGTCGTCAATCTCGGGAGAAACATAGACGCTGGCAAACGAAGTATGTCGCCGCTTCGCCTGATCGAAAGGCGAAATCCGCACCAGCCGATGAACGCCGATCTCGCTCGTCAAATAACCAAACGCATATTGCCCAATCACCGAAAAAGTCGCCGACTTGATTCCCGCTTCTTCACCCGGCTGATAGTCGTACATTTCGGTTTTGAAACCCTGCCGCTCCGCCCAGCGCAGATACATACGCAAGAGCATCTCGGCCCAGTCTTGCGACTCGGTTCCCCCTGCGCCCGGATGAATGGTCACGATCGCGTTCAGCGCGTCGGTCTCGCCCGAAAGCAGCGTCTCGGTTTCGACGCGGTCCACCAACTCGCGCAAAGATTCGAGGTCGCGCTGCAAATCAGCCGCAACGTTCTCGCCTTCGCCAGCGAGATCAAAATAAGTGGCGATGTCGTCGGTCCGGCGCGCCAGATCGCCTTCGAGCGACAACAAGCTCTCCAGCCGTTTCCGTTCGCGCATTACCTGCTGAGATTTTTCCGGATTCGACCACAGATTCGGGTCCGAAGCCTGCTTTTCTATTTCCGCAAACTGCTGGCGCAGTTTACCCGCGTCAAAGATACTCCCGCAGGTCGTGGACCTTGGTCTTCAGAGAGCTGTACTGCTGTTCGAGTTCATCTAACATTGCTTATCACTCAGGATGCTTTCTCGCAACGTCGTTGGTCGTTCGCCGTCGGTCGTTCGCGAGTCCTTGCCAACGACTAGCGACCGGCGACCATCGACTGAGTACCACCGCGCCCACTGAAATTATCGCACACAGAAACGCGAACCAATCTCCATGCCGCGTGTAAAACGTGGTTCCCGACCGCAGCGCATAAGGCGCGGCGAGCGCCGTGCGCACCTTGCGCGGAGTCGCCGCCACAATCCGTCCATAAGGATCGATCGACGCCGTCATTCCCGTATTCGTGGCCGCCAGCAGCCACCGGTCGTTCTCGATGGCCCGCATTTCCGTCTGCTGCAAGTGCTGCTTCCACGCCCCGCTGTCGCCGTACCATCCGTCATTCGAAATATTCACCAGCACTTGCGCGCCCTGCAGCGGCCCCTGCCGTATTTCATCGGGGAAAATCGATTCATAGCAGATAAATATCGCGAGCCGCTCGCCGCCCGCATCCAGCGGCGCATGCGAAGCACCGTGCTGAAATTCGCCCACTTCCTTCGTCAGGCCTCCGGCAAACGCGAACAATTGGGGAAATGGCAAATATTCTCCAAAGGGCACAAGATGCACTTTGTCATACCGCCCCACCCACTCTCCCTGCGGACTGACCAGCGCCGCCGAGTTGAAAATCTGCGAATTCCCGCTGCCACTATTCATTGCAGGATTGATTCCGATCGATCCCGCCACCACCCAGTTCCCCGATTGTCGCGCTAGCCCGCTTACTGCATCGCGGAACAGCGGATCGTTCGTGTAAAACGGCGACGGCGACTCCGGCCACACCATCAAATCGAAGTGCCGGGCTTTCTTTTCATCAGCGGATTTTCCTCCAAAGGGATGCAAGCTGACATCAGTTAACTCGCGCAGCGTGTTCAGAAAATAATCTCTGGTCCAGGCCGCGCCTTGCAGAATCGGAATATTCGGCTGCACCAGCAGCGCGCTGCGATCGGTCGCCAGCGGAGCGGGCGCCAGCAGTTGGCCCGCCTGCAAAATTGCCGCTGCCACGGAAGCCGCCGTCAGCAAACTCTTGCGCTGCTCCTTCGCCACCACGAATGCAGCCGCGAAAACACTATTGACGAGCATGATTTCAAACGACAGACCGTAAACACCGACGAGCGTCGCAATCCGCGTAAGGGAAAAATTCGCCGTCTGCGAATAGCCCAGAAGCTCCCAGGGAAACGCCGTAATCCGTGTCCGTGCCAGCTCTACCGCGACCCAAAGAAAAGGAGCGGCCGCAAGCGCCCGCCGGATTGACGTGATCGGAGAACCGACCTTCGCTGCGCTGCCGGTCGATCGGGCAACCAAAGCCAGCAGCAGCCCGAACAATCCGTGATATAGCCCGACATACATGCAAAACAAAATCAGTGCCACTGCAGCGGCCGGAATCGGCATTTCGCCATAGCGGTGCATGGTGTCAAAGATCCAATAGCAGGTTCCGGCAAACCAAAACATTCCGCACACATATCCCAGGATGAATCCCTGCAACAGCGTGGCGGGCTGCAAATGCTGCTCCCCATCGAGCTGTAATTGCAGAGTCTCAGGCTCAGGCGCGCGCGCCTGCAAGATCGCGACCAGCAACGGCGCAACCGCAACCCACGAGAACCAATAGAGATTCGGCAGCGGAAAAATCACAACCTGTAAGACCGCCGAAACCAGCGTCAGTCCCCAAGCCCTTCGGTGGATTTTGAGCACGCCTCAGCATAGCAAACGAAATAGCAAACAAATGGGGCCGCGAGATACGATCGTAAACTTCAATAAATCTCGCGCCCTTTTCCCCGCCGATCAGATACCATACGGTGTCATGAGTATCACCGTCTTACTGATAAAAATTTTGGAATTCATGTTTGTCGCCGGATGGATCGGCTCCGCGATTGTGCTCGTGCTCACCGGCATCGAAGATGTCGGAACCATGTTGGACAGGAAGGACGAGAACAGCCACTAGGGCGCGCGCCGCATGTCATCGACCTCCAACGCTCCAACCGGCAATAACCGGGTTCGGATTGTAGTCGCAACCTCGGTCATGCTCACCTTTATCTCCTACTGGCGAGCCGCCGCCGTCATTCTCAATGATCTTGGCTCTTCCGCTTTCTACGCCGGAGGCATCGCCGAACAAGCCATCGGCAAAAGCGCCCCCTGGTTTGTTCTGGGCGTGATGCTGTTCGCGTTCGCCGTCCGCGCCGTCTATGTCGAGAGCTGCTCGATGTTCGTGCGCGGCGGCGTCTACCGCGTCGTCAAAGAAGCTCTCGGAGGCACCCTCGCCAAGCTCAGCGTCTCCGCCCTGATGTTCGATTACATCCTGACCGGCCCCGTCTCCGGAGTTTCCGCGGGACAGTACATCGCCGGCCTGATCAACGACACCATCGCCATCGCCGACGCCCACGGCTGGATTCCCTCCGCCGTTCATCGTCTCTTCGGCGGCACGCCGCAGGTCGGCGTCAACTTCACGGCCGTCGTGTTCGCCGTTGCCGTCACTCTCTATTTTTGGTGGGAGAACATCAAAGGCATCGAAGAGTCCAGCGAAAAGGCGCTCTGGGTCATGCAGATCACGACCGTCATGGTCGTCATGCTGATCGGCTGGTCGTTATTCACGCTGCTCAAAGTCGGCGGCCACCTGCCGCCCTTCCCGACTCTCGCCAACATTCACTACAGCGAAGAATCGCTCGGCTTCTGGAAGCACAGCAAGCTGCCGCACATGTTCGGCATCCTCGGGCTGATCATCGGCTTCGGTCACTCGGTCCTCGCCATGAGCGGTGAAGAATCGCTCGCCCAGGTCTATCGCGAACTGGCGCACCCCAAGCTGAAAAACCTGAAACGCACCGCCATCGTTATCGGCGTTTACAGCTTCGTCTTCACCGGGCTCGTCTCGTTGCTCGCGGTCATGCTCATCCCCGACGACGTCCGCGTGAAGGTATACAGCGACAACCTCATCGCCGGCTTGGCCATGTACATGGTCGGCCCCGAAGTCGTGCGCCTCGCCTTCCGTGCCTTCGTCGTCGTCGTCGGATTCCTCATCCTTTCCGGCGCCGTCAACACCGCCATCGTCGGCTCCAACGGCGTCCTCAATCGCGTCAGCGAAGATGGCGTACTCGCCGACTGGTTCCGCCGCCCGCACAAGCGCTACGGCACCACCTATCGCATCATCAACCTCATTGTCGGATTGCAACTCTTCACCATCATCGTCAGCTGGGGCAACATCTACACCCTCGGCGAGGCCTACGCTTTCGGCGTGGTCTGGAGCTTCGTCTTCAAAACTATCTCGATGCTGGTTTTACGCTATCGCTATAAAGGCGAGCGCAATTGGAAGGTTCCGCCCAACCTTCATATCTTCGGCGTCGAAATTCCCATCGGACTGGCCTCGGTCGGCATGGTGCTGCTCTCGACCGCCATCGTCAATCTCTTCACCAAGTCGGTGGCCACAGTAAGCGGAATCATTTTCTCCATCATCTTTTTCGCCATCTTCACCTTCTCCGAGAAAGTGAATCGCCGCAAACACGCGCACAGCGCGGCGCAAATGAAAGAGCAGTTCCAACTGCAGCAGGCAGAAAGCGTGCAGCGCGAAACCGTCGGAATCCGCACCAACAACGTGCTGGTTCCCGTCCGCGACTACAACACGCTGAATCACCTTAAGTGGGCGCTCGATCGCATCGATACGCGGGCGCAGGATGTCGTAGTCATGAGCGCCCGCATCAGCCAGTTCGGCACCGCTGCCTACGGACTCTCCACCGAGCAGGTCTTCAGCGATTACGAGCAGACGCTCTTCACCCGCGCCGTCTCGGTAGCCGAAAGCTTCGGCAAGAAGATTTCTCTCTTGGTCGTTCCGGCCCGCGATCCCTGGTCAGCCATCGCCCAGACCGCGCACAATCTCGAGTCGTCAGCGGTTGTCTCCGGCGTCTCCAGCAAAATGACCACCGCCGAGCAGGCCTTCAACCTCGGCAGCGCGTGGGAAGCCATCCCCGAACCGAAGCGCCAGTTCCTGCTTCAGATCGTGCAGCCCAATGGCAACGTCGACACCTTCCGCATAGGCCCGCACACGCCCACCATGAAGAATGAAGACGTCGAACTGCTGCATCGCCTGTGGCTGAATATCACCCGCGAGCCCGGCCTCGAAAACCTCCATCACCATGACATTCTCGCCGAAGCTCTCACACGCCTCGAAAACGACTATGCCGCAGCCGGCCATGCAGACATTGTCAGGGAATTGCGCCGCAATGCCGACGCCGGCCCCTTGCCCGCCCGCCGCATCGCCGACCAGGTTCACACGGTTGAATCTGAGGCATCCGACCGCACCGACGGAGAGGACAAGCATTCCGACGAAACCAGCTCTAATCCAAAAATCACTGGCCCTGAATAATGCTTCGCGTCTTTCAACTCATTTGGCAAACGCAGTTGATTTTGGGTGGCGCAGCGCTTCAGCGCTGCGATTAGCCGTTGTTATGGCACTGGCTTTAGCCGCTGAGGGAGCCTCCCGCGGGCGAGCAATTCTAAGCAATCTGTACGACTCACCTGATCTTCGGCGAGCTCATATCCGCCGGCTTCTGATCGTCCGCGTGAATAACCGCATCTTCTTCTGCATAAAACGACCGATGCTCGCTGTCCATGTGGTTGGGCGTCATGGTGAAAATATAACCATCCTCGTGCGTCCGAAAGCTGGCCGTGTAATCTCCGCGGTCCGTACTGTGCGCCATTCGTTTGGTGAACGATCCCGTCCCCGCCAACGCCTCCAGCGAAGGCGCGTACTTATCGTGACGCTTTTTATATTCGCGCTGCGCCCGCAGCACCACTCGCATGTAGCCAAGTGCCTGCGCCTCTGAATCCGAGCGCGCCGGATCGCCAGGAAACTTCGGCTGATAGGTCGATGTGGCTGGCGCCGACGACTGCTCCCCAGTCTGGGCCACGGTCTGCGCCGATGCCTCAGTCTGCGCCCAAGCCAGCCCCGCTCCCACCATGCCCACCGCCAGAATCCCCGCCCAACATCGCTGTCTACATATTCGTTTCACTTGCCAAACCCTCCTCCAATGCCCATCTGTGGCCAAACTTTAGGGGTTACCCCCGTAATTTGTATCGCATAGCAATCGTTTCAATTCCGTGCCGCTTCAGGCAATCTTGAACAGGATGCAATCCTAACAGGGAAACAGGCAAACTGATGAAAGCTGCCGTCGCCAGAAAGCCGCTGATACGTGTCGCCGTAGTGGAGAGCGATCCACTGCGCTTTGTCGGATTCCGGGCCCTCTTCGATACCGAACCTGATCTCGAACTGGTTTCCGCCTCGCTGGCCGACCTTAGCCAGTTGCCCAACATCGACCTCGTCCTCCTCGGCAATCGCGGCGGTCAGAACCTCTACGACATTATGGCCAGCATGAAGGCCGTTCGCCCCGATCTGCGTATCATCGTAACCGGCTCCGGCATGGACGATGAAAGCGTCCTCAAAGCCATCGCCGCCGGCGCCAAAGGCTACGTCGATGAAGCCGCCTCACCAGCCGAATTCATCCAGGCTCTGCGCATCGTGAATCAAGGCTCCGTCTGGGCCCCGCGCCGCGTCCTCTCCACTTTCATCGAACGCGTAAGCGCTTCTCCCGGTCGCATCTTCCCCGCCGGCCGCATCACCTTCACCGACCGCGAGAAAGAAGTACTTGAGATGCTGGTAGCCGGCCGCTCGAACAAAGAAATCGGCTCCGCTTTGGGCATAGAAGAACGCACCGTAAAAGCTCACGTAGCCAAATTGATGCGCAAAGTAGGAGTGCAGAACCGCATCGCGCTTTCAGTGCATGCGATCACGCATTCGCTGGTGACCGCGAAGTAGAAGAGGGCCGCGACGAGAGACCGGGTTTCGCCTCTGCTTTTGGGTGGCACAGTTTTTGCCTCTGCTTTTGGGTGGCGCAGCGCTTCAGCGCTGCGGTGACTCCTTCATCTAAAGCTCGGCTTTAGCCGCCGAGGTCAAACTCAGCGCTTCCCCGACGTCGCCCCGCCTGCTCGTTCGAACTTCCGAACCCACCACGTTTCCCGCGGCACTTTCACGCGGACAATTCCCAATGAGTGTAATCGCCTGTGGCTGTTGAAAAACTCTCTTCAGGGAATTTCAAGAACAAAATTCATACGTAACTTATTGAATGTTCGTTTGCCGTGGACGCTAAAATTCGCTGAAATTACTGCTTTGGTTCCTTTTTCAACAGCCACACCTGGTTACAACAGTTTGGCTGGCAAACCTAAACTTTGCTCCATAATCTAAGGAAATGAGAACTTTGAAATCAGCCCTCATTGGAGCGGGCATTTGTGGGATTCTTGGACCCGCAATCGCGCTTGCTCTATTCAACATCGAGATGGGGGCGTTTTCAATTCGACAATGCATCACTCTCGTCTACCTCGTTTTGAAGGAGTGGATTTTTGCCGCCGCAGCGATCGGACCGGAAGCCTTTGTGTTGGGAGCCGCTGCGGGCTGTTTGCTCCAGAGCGTAGCGGACAGATGTAGGTCCATGAAGGCGACGTTGGTTGCAGCAGCGATGATCGGGGTAGCACTGGGGAGCGCCGTGCCTACCACTGCCCTGCTGATCGCTTACAAGTCCTCCGGTCCGAGAGAGGGATATAGCCTGAAAGGGGAAATGCGGAGTTCATTACCTGTGGCGGCTACAACCGGCGTGATATGCGCATTTCTTGTGCTTTGGGTGCTTCACAGAATGCATTTGTTGTACCGCCTAAAGAAACGCACTTCCTAGTTGACGTAACATCCCGATTTCACTCATTGACCCTGACGCTCCGGCCACCCGCCCCGCCGCTCGCGCACCGCACTAGTATCGCGGCTTCGCAGAAGCGCTAACGCTCCCTGTGCTAACGTGGCTATCTGTACGCCAACGGGTGTAAGGATGGTCTATGTTACGCAGGCTAGGCCTCACAATTTCGTATTTCATCGCAATCGTTTACATCTTCTCGATTCTGTTGCCTTCTCTTTACTGTCTCCGCCAGGGATGCCGTGGACCGGGTGAGCTGGATGCTTTTATGCCCGCCTTCGGCCTTACTCCGTTTGGCACAATCGCCACGGTTTTCTCATTGCACAACGCCATACAACAGATCAGAAAACGGCAATCATGGTCTTGGCTTTTCTGGCCTCTGGCAATTATTTTCACGATTGTTTTGCTCGGCGTAATTGTTCTTATCGCGCTCTTAATTTATTACACGGCTCTTCATCGTTAACGACGGGTTGCCCCGTCCTTTTTTGCCGGGATATGCGCCTGTGTCCCAAACTCTCGACCTGTTTTGCGCGGCGTTCGCCTACTGTCCAGCAAGACCTAGGGAGCACCAACCATCTCTGATTACCAAGGTACAGTGACCCTCGTAATCTTGTCCGCTTTTCCCACCTGCCCCATACTCGCCTCACCTACCACAGAACCTGGGAGACGGGGTTGGAAACGGAGATTAGGGTCGCCGATTTCAGCCCCGCATTTTTTTGCCCGCCAGACTCCAAATTCCTTGAAACCTTGGAACCCTGAAACCTTGAAACCTGGCCCCCCGACCCACCCTCGCCACTCCCGGCTATCCCCCTCCTCCAACCTCGCATCGAATAGAATCATAAACAGATTCCATACTCCCAAGTGAGGCATGATGCGAAAGTCCCTCGTTTTGCTCCTTCTCGTGTGTTTCCTGACCCCGATCCTCTCCGCCGATGACGCTCCCTCAGCCGACACGAAAGCCTCCGGTCGCGTTCAAGCTGCCGGCACGGTGCTCGACGAAATCCAGGGCGCTCCCGACCAGCGCATTCCCCAAGAAGTCCTAGGCTCGGCCGAATGCGTCGCCGTAGTACCCTCCATGCTCAACGGAGGATTCGTCGTAGGCGGCCGCTACGGCAAAGGCGTCGCCAGTTGCCGCACTCCCAAGGGCTGGAGCGCGCCCGCCTTCTTCACCATCGGAGGCGGCAGTTTCGGCCTCCAGATTGGCGGTCAGGCCACCGATGTCATCATGCTGATTATGAATAAGCACGGTATGGATGACCTGCTCTCCAGCAAATTCAAACTGGGTGGCGATGCCAGCGCAGCCGCAGGCCCCGTCGGACGCCACGCCTCCGCCGACACCGATTGGAAGATGCGCGCCGAGGTTCTCACCTACTCGCGCTCGCGCGGCCTCTTCGCCGGCCTCGAGCTCTCCGGCGCAGTCATCAAGCAAGATAAAGACAGCACCCGCGATTTCTACGGCCGCATGGTGCCTTTCAGTACCTCGCTTAAGGGAGAAATCGATGCTCCCAAAGACGCCTACCCGTTCCTGAGCAGTCTAGCCAAATGGGCCCAGGAAGCCGCAAAATAAGTACACAGTTGTCAGTACTCAGCATCCGGCATTTTTTTTCCGTCAATTTTTATGGGGTAGGGCTGGGTACTGGGTACTGGGTACTGACTCACAGTGCGAGAACGCCTAGAGTACGCGCTGGTCTGGCCCTTCATCAAGGGCCTCGGCCTGCTGCCCCGTCCCGTCGCGCGCGCTATCGGTATTACGCTAGGCTTGGCCGTCTATGCCCTTCACGGCCGCCTGCGCCGAGTGGGTCTACGCAACCTTGCTCTGGCCTTCCCCGATATGCCCGAGCGTCAGCGCCGTCGCCTGCTGCGCGGCGAGTTCATCTCCCTCGGTCGCCAGCTAGCCGAAGTCTGCCTTTTCCCACGCTACACCCGCGAAAATGTCTCCCGCACCATCGTCTACGAGGGATTCGAGAACTTCGAGCGCGCTTACTCCCGCGGCAAAGGCGTCCTCTTCCTCACCGGACAT
>JBEKXO010000008.1:0-46494 GCA_049511995.1 Terriglobales bacterium | reverse complement strand
GAGCTTTCGGAGGTGATTGGCGCGGCTACGGTGAAGATGGATCGCGAGGAGCGGATTCTGGGTCTGCGGCAGGCAGCGGAGGCGGCGGAGAAAAATATTTCGGCGCGCGACCGCGTTTTTTTTGAGGCGTACGCTCGCGGGGTGAATGCGTTCATCGAATCGCATCGCGACCGGTTGTCGCTGGAATTTCGCTTGATGAAGTACACGCCTCGGCCGTGGACAGTGACCGATTCTATGCTGATCGGGGCGCGGATGGTGCAGGATTTGAATCACTACAGCTATCGGCGGGCGCTGGAGCGCGAGAAGATTCTGGCGAAGCTTGGTCCGGAGTTGACGGCGGACCTCTATGTGAATTCTTCGTGGAGGGATCGGCCTCCGACGGAGATGCGGCGGATGGATGAGGATAATGGCGCGGATAGCGACGACGATGACGACGACGAAGAGGTTGAGCCGGAGGGCGGGAGCAGCCGGATTACTGATGCGGAACCGGCGCGGGGTGGTGTCGTTAGCAAGGCTAAAGGCATGCTGTCTGACCTATTGACGCGACAGCAGGTCCTTCGCTTCGCTCAGGATGACAATCATTTTTCTAATGCGTTAGTGCCCGTAATTACTTCCGTATTGCTTGGTCGTTTGTCCTCTGATTTCACACAGGAAGAAAATGATTCGTTTCGGGCGGGGTCAAATGATTGGGTGGTTTCGGGGCAGCATACGGTTTCGGGGAAGCCGCTGCTCTCGAACGATATGCACCTCAACCACCAGATGCCTAACTTATGGTTTGCGGCGCACCTTCGTGTGAACAGTGGCGCTAACGGGGCGACTAATAACAGCACTAATGGTGAAACTAACTCCGGTAACAGCTCCCGAAATAACTCCACTAACTTCGATGTTGCGGGAGTTACTCTGCCAGGGGTTCCGTTTGTGATTGTGGGGCACAACCAGCGGATTGGATGGGGGTTCACCAATGTTGGGCCGACGGTGGAAGACGATTTTATCGAAGAATTTAATGCGCAGGGGCAGTATAGGACTCCGGCGGGTTGGATAGCGCCGCAGCATCGCGCGGAGACGATTCAAGTCAAGGGTGCGGCGGACGTGACTTTTGATGTGGTGACTACGCGGCATGGGCCGATTATTAGTGAGCTCATTCCGGGCGAGACGCGGAAGATTGCTTTGCGCTGGACTTTGCAGGATGGCGAGGGGCTGGTTTTTTTCGATGTCGACTCGGCGCGGAATTGGGATGAGTTTCGCAAGGCGTTTTCTAATTTTGGCGCGCCGGGACAAAACGTGATGTATGCCGACGTCGATGGGCACATTGGATATCAAGCGACGGGGCGAGTGCCGATTCGTGCGGCGGGCGACGGTAGCTTGCCGGTGAGTGGCAGCGATGATCGGCACGAGTGGAAGAGTTGGATTCCTTACGACGAGATGCCGCGGATTTACGATCCGCCGTCGGGGATTCTGGCGACAGCGAACGGGCGGATCACTCCGACGGGATACAAATACTCGATCAGCACGGAGTGGGACGCGCCTTGGCGCACGGATCGCATTTATCGCGTACTGGAGTCGGGGAAAAAATTTGCGCCGGCGGACATGCTGGCGCTGGAGATGGATGTTTCGTCGACTTATGACCGCTTCTGCGCAGACAAGTTTGTGTATGCGATCGATCATGCGGCTGGCGCTTCGGAGCGCGCGAAGAAGGCGGCGGATATTTTGCGGGACTGGGATGGGAGGATGTCGGCGGATGCGGCGGCTCCGACGATTGAGACGAAGGCGCGGCAGGAATTGGTGCGGCTGCTGCTCGAGCCGAAGCTGGGTGCGGCGTCTGGACCGAATAGTAGTAGCCAGCTGAGTTGGAAGACCTATCGCTGGGCGATGTCGTCGGTGTGGCTGGAGAATGTGCTGACTAAGCAACCGGCGCGGTGGCTGCCGTCGGGATATGCGGATTACGGGAGCCTGTTGACCGCGGCGATGGAAAATGTGGTGGCGCAGTCGCGGGCGGGTGTCGACGATTCTTCGCGAGATCATGTGGCCACTCCTGCTGATCTCAATCAGTGGAAGTGGGGCGAGAATTATCCGGTGGAGATCGATCATCTGGTTCTGCGGAAGCTTCCGGTGACTGGGCGATTTACGGGGCCGGGAGAGCATCCGATGAGCGGAAGCGGGTCCACAGTAAAACAGGTCGCACGCGGATTTGGGCCGTCGGAGCGGACGACGTGGAATTTTGCGAATTTTGATGAGAGCACGCTGAACCTGGTGACGGGTGAGAGCGGAATTTTTCTCAGTCCTTATTACATGGATCAGTGGGCGGCGTGGTACAAGGGGTCGACGTTTGCGTTTCCCTTCTCGCAAAAAGCGGTCGAGGGACATCGGGTGCATGAGATGACGCTCGAGCCGCGGTAGCGGAGGCGTCGTTCGCGGTTCGTCGTTCGCTTGAGTCAAAATCAGAGAAACAGAGCGAAGAGCGAACGACGAGCAGCGAGCAGCGCCTCTTAGAAATCCACGGTCTTGACGTCGATGAACTGGCCTACGAGATTGGATATCTTGCCGGGATTGTTTGGATTGTTCGGGTTGTATTCCAAGGCATCGATAGTCAGGTCGTAGATATCGAGCGATCCGCCCTGCACCACGTAAATCACCTGCTGCGCTACTTCGGGATTGTTGGCGCGCTTGCCGATGGGCTGGAGGCCGGTGACGTCTCCGTTGGCGGGGGGGATTAAGACTCCACTAGGCGGAGCGCTTCCTACAGCGGTTGTCAGCGTGTTGTAGATGGAAAGGCAGCCGCGAGTCTCGGCTCCGGCCGGCGCAGGGACGGGCGGAACAATTTCAGTGCAGGTGCGCGCGCCGATGAAGAGTTGTCCGTTGGCGCCCATCGCCATACGGGTGTGATATCCGTCGGTGATGATGATCTGAGCGGTGTTAACGACGCTCATGGTGTTGAGGTTGAAGAGGGTGAGCAGGCCGCAGGTGGTTGCCTGCGTGGTCTGTCCGGTGCAGGCCTGGGAGGGGACGCCGCCGGAATAGGGCGTGCCCGCCACATACAGCGTGGACCCAAGGACTGTGGCAACGGTTCCGGCGCACTGTGAGTTTTGATGTGCGTCGAGGGTGCAGAGCCCGACGGCGGGACCGACAAGAGTTCCCGTCGTCACATTGACCTGTTGTATGCTCGCCTGCGTTCCGCCGCATTCCGCGCCGCAGTTCAGCACATAGGCGGTGGTGTCGTCGGGACTAAAAAGCGCCCAGATCGGCCGGTCGAAACCGGCGATGTAAGTCACGGGGTTCTCCCCGGGAATTCCGATGTCCGAGGGCGTGATCACCGCGAGCGAATCGGAGTTATCGCTGAAGCCAAAAATGCGGTTGCCGCTGTTGTCGATCGAAATATAGTGAACCGAGGGAACGTCGGCCTCGCCGTTAAATGCGCCGCTGGTCAGTGAGATGGACTCGACCAGACCAGGCGCCTGCCCCACGACGCTGGCCGTGGGGATAGCCACGTAAGCGGTGGAACTGTCGGGCGAAGAGACAAAGCTCTCGGTCAATCCCGGTAAACTCACGTGGCCCACGGCAGATTCGCTGGCGTTGTTGATGACGGTGAACTGGTTGTCGGAGGCCTGCGTGCCGATTCCGCTGAAGACAAGAGTGAGACCGAGGTTAGGCGTTAGCACCATCATGCCGGGATTGTTGCCGGCGGAAATCGGGGCGACGCCCGGTCGCACATCGCTGAGAGCGTTGACGACAAAGACGCCAGGAGACGAATTCGCCGCGCTGATGTTATTGGAGATGAAGGCGCGATAGGGGAGACCGCTTGTCTTTGTAGAGCTAGGAGCGCTGCCGCCGCAACTTAGACATATCAAACACGCGGGCAGCAGAAATAACAGAAGGATCGGGATTTTCTTCAAACCTGGGACTCCAACTATTGTGACGGATAATTGCTTGGATGCAAGAACAAGGATTATAGCAAAGGGATCAGGACCAGGTGACGGGTGACAGGGGACGGCCGACGGCCACCCGATGATCACGAAGCTACCCATTCCGAAATCTTGGCTTAGTGAACCTTAGTGGCCTCTGTGGTTAAGGTTTTCGCTCCTCCGCGGGCCACTGGAAACAGAGGTTATAACCATCGGGATCATGAAAGTATAACTGCTTCATTCCGTAAGGGGCTACTTTTGGTTCTTTTAAGCCCTTAATTCGCGAGCGAAGATACTCGTAGGCTGCGTCTACGCTGGGGCATCCGAAATAAATCGCCGTATCGTCGTGGGCAGCGATCCGGCTGGGATCGGGTGTCGCAGGCCGCGAGTCGTCTTCATAAGCCGTGTTCAACATCAACTCGACGCCGTTCAGCCGGAGCAGCGCCCAGCCGAATTGCTCCTCGCCCGGCCGCGAAGTGGCTACGATCTCGAAGCCCAACACGTTCCGGTAAAATGCGACCGATGCAGGCATATCGAATACTTGCAACAGTGGCGTCATGCCTTTGATTTCAATAGCCATGCGGCCTCCTTCAATCCGAGTCAACGCTGCCCACTGAATGAAATCCAGATTACGCTTTTTCACCACGGAGGCACTGAGACACGGAGAAACCTCGACTGCCTGGCAAGAGTTTTCCCTTATCTTTTATCCTTATTTACAGATTCAAGATTTTCTCCGTGCCTCCGCGACTCCGTGGTGAAAATGAATCCGCAAATCACCATCTGCCGTCAAAGATGCAATTATCTCGCACCTTCTTGTATCCTGAAATGAATGGCCCAAAACCTTATTGAACGTTTGAAGCGGGCGCCTGTGCTCTGTGACGGAGCCATGGGCACGCTGCTTTATGCCAAGGGCATTTTTATCAACCGCAGCTATGACGAGCTGAACCTGTCGCAGCCAGAGCTGATCCGCGGCGTGCATCACGATTATCTACACGCGGGCGCCGAGATTATCGAGACCAACACTTTTGGCGGGAACAGCTTTCGCCTGGCGCGGCATAGCATGACCGACCGGGTGCGCGAGATTAATCTCGCGGGCGCGCGCGTGGCTCGCGAGGCAGCGAAGAGTTTCGATGTATGGGTTGCCGGTTCGATGGGGCCGCTTGGCGTGCGCATCGAGCCGCTGGGCAAGACATCATTTGAAGAGGCGCGCACGGCGTTTCGCGAACAGGCTGCGGCCCTTGTCGAAGGCGGTGTCGATCTACTGATGCTCGAAACTTTCGGCTACGTCGAAGAGCTGCACCAAGCTGTGCTCGCCTGCCGCGATGTGGATGCGAAGATTCCGATCGTCGCTCAGGTCACCATCGACGAAGACGGCAACTGCCTCGACGGCTCTGACCCCGAGGCCTTTGCCGCGCGGCTGACGGAGTGGAATATCGACGTGCTCGGCATCAATTGTAGTGTTGGCCCGGTCGCTATGCTCGATGCAATCGAGCGCGTGCGCGCGGCGACTTCCCTGCCCCTGGCCGCGCAACCGAATGCCGGCATGCCGCGGTCGGTCGAGGGCCGAAATATTTATCTCTGCTCGCCGGAATACATGGCCAGCTACACGCGAAAATTTGTTGCGGCGGGCGTGCAACTGATCGGCGGATGCTGCGGCACTACGCCCGACCATATCCGCGCTATGAAATCGGCGTTGCGGGTCGGCGAAGCGCGCGGCAAGACTGCCGTTACGGAGGCGATTCATTCCGGCAAAACAACCTTAGCGCCGCCCACGATTCCGATGGCGGAGCGGTCGCGGCTTGGCGCCCGGATTGCCGCGGGCGAGTTTGTCACCATGGTCGAGATCGTGCCACCGAAGGGCATCGATATACGCAAAGAGATCGAGGGCGCGAAGTTCGTCAAGTCGGTTGGCGTGGACGCGATCAATATTCCCGATAGCCCGCGTGCCTCGGCGCGTATGAGCAACCAGGCGTTGTCGCTCTTGATGCAGCAAGAGGTGGGCATCGAAGCGATCCTGCACTATACCTGCCGCGACCGAAACGTGCTCGGCATTCAGTCGGACCTTCTGGGCGCGGCGGCCACTGGAATTCGCAATCTGATTTGCATCACGGGTGACCCTCCGAAGATGGGGAACTACCCTGACGCGACGGCTGTGTTTGACGTGGACGCGATCGGTCTGGTGAACATCGTTCATAACCTAAATCGCGGACTCGACCTCGGCGGTAACCCAATCGGCGCGGGGACGAGCTTCGTCATCGGTGTTGGCGCCAACCCCGGATTGCCGAATCTCGACGAAGAGATCCGTCGTTTTGAATATAAAGTCCAGGCCGGCGCGGAGTACGTCGTGACGCAGCCGGTGTTCGACCTCAATCTGCTGGAGAAGTTTTTACGCCGGATCGAACACTGCCGCATTCCGCTGATTGCTGGAATCTGGCCGCTGGTAAGCGCGCGCAACGCGGAATTCATGAAAAACGAGCTGCGCGTGTCGGTACCTGATGAAATTCTCAACAGAATGACGCGAGCCGCCAGCCCGCAAGCGGCTCGCGAGGAGGGCGTCGCCATCGCGCGCGAGATGCTAGGCGCGCTCCGCGACCGCGTGCAGGGCGCGCAGATCAGCGCTCCGCAGGGCCGGTATGCCTCCGCTGTCGATGTGCTCGAAGCGCTCGGCTCGAAACGTCCGGCAACTGTATAATTTTGGAAGAGCTCCTGCCCAAGAGATTAGACGAATTGAAAAATTCACTGGACATTTTTGTCCGCAAGCCGCATTACAATAGAGTGTAGGAGCGATTGGATTGGTAAAGTTTGAAGAATGCCTCGAGCGTCTCGAAAAGATTGTTCAGGAACTGGAAAAAGGGGAAGTTCCCCTGGAAAAGTCGCTGACACTTTTTGAGGAAGGCATGCAACTTTCCGCCACCTGCCGCAAGCAACTGGAAGAGGCGGAAGGCAAGGTCGAGATTCTGCTCAAGCAGAACGGAAAACTTCAAGCGGAACCGTTTGAGCCCCCGGTCGAGAGAGCGTTGCGCAAGTAACGCATTGTTGCTCGGAAACTGATAACGCCTGTGCTAGCAGTCTTGCTGTCGCAGCCAAGGCCGCCACGAATTGCGGCGAACGTCAGGGGGATGTATGGAACCACTCCGCGTAGTTCTCTATCAGAATGACCCTGGAACTGCTGAAACTCTAGCGGTCAGCCTTTCCCAACATTTTGAATCCGTCTATCTGGCGCGCTCACCGAACGAAGTGGGCCCTGCGATCGAGCACCACCGAGCCAAGGCGCTCGTGCTCGATTTGGAGGCAGTCGATTGGGACGAGCTTGAGCGTTTGCGTCAGGACTTTCCCAGCCTGTGCATCGTCGGCACTCACCGCTTGGCGGACGAAGAACTATGGACCGCCGCCGTAAATCAAGGCGCGTCCGACATCTGCGAGCCGCGCCAGGATGACGTAGTGCGCTCGGTGCTACAGGGGCTGACGCAGCGCGCCGTCGCATGACAGGTAGTTTTTCGGACTGCTGACACCTGCTTTTCCTAGTTTCTGATTTTCCTGTCCCCTGCGACCTCACCTGCCCTTCCCCTGCCTTGTTATACTGCGGTTCGATGCTGAAACAAGTTCTGGAGCAGGGACGCGAATCTGCCGATGTGGCGCTCGAGGACCTTTTGCCACCGGCAACCCAGCATCCGACCTCCATTCATCAGGCGATGCGTCACAGCGTCTTTGCTGGCGGCAAGCGGCTGCGTCCGATTCTCTGCATGGAAACGGGGAGGATGATTCGAACCGCTGCCGGCGCTCATTCGCATGGTCGATCGGCCGCTGCAGCGCCGAAAAAATCATCTTCGGCCGAATCGTCATATGCGGCATCGCTCCCCCCGGGCATCGACCAGGTGGGCGCTGCGCTTGAGATGCTCCACACCTACTCGCTGATCCATGACGACCTGCCGGCGCTCGATAACGACGATCTGCGCCGCGGACGCCCCACCTGCCACAAGGCGTTCGGCGAGGCCGTCGCGATTCTCGCCGGAGACGCGCTGCAGACGAGGGCTTACGAAGTGCTCGCGCAACTCATTTGCCCGGCCGAAGCACGCGTCGAGATCATCCGCGAAATCGCACATGCCACCGGCACCATCGACGGCATGATCGGAGGCCAAGTCGTCGACCTCGAAGCCGAACACAAGAAGCCAGACCTAGCGACGCTCGAATACATTCATCGTTCGAAGACCGCCGCGCTGATCACCGCCAGCGTGGTCAGCGGAGGAATTTATGCCGGGGGCAGCGCCGAAGACATTGCCCGCCTTCGAACCTATGGTCAGTCGATCGGTCTCGCGTTCCAGATCGTCGACGACGTGCTCGACTTGACGCAGACCTCTGAACAGCTGGGAAAAACCGCAGGCAAAGACGCAGCAGCGGAGAAGACGACTTATCCGGCTCTATTTGGAATCGAGGAGTCGATCCGCAGGGCCGATGCGCTTGTCGATCAGGCGTGCTCGGAGCTCAACGAATATGGCGACGCCGGGGCCACGCTGAAAGAGTTGGCTCGACACCTTGCGGCGAGAAAAAGCTAGCACGACGCGGACGCTTTCCGATTGCACAATCACCAACACGACGAACTGTGAGCAGTCAAGAATGGGCCAAGATAAAGATCACCAAAATAAAGATCGTAAGAATCACGATCTGGGAATGGACCGCGCCATCTCCCGCCGCGATTTTCTTAACGGAGTCGCGCTCACCATCGGCGGCACGTTAGTTCCTTCTGCCGCTCTGGCGTTCGACGAATCGCCCTACGCGCCTGAGAAATCTCCCGGCTACTATCCTCCGGCGCTGACCGGCATGCGCGGCAACCACGATGGCAGCTTCACCTACGCGCACCAGTTGCGCGACGGCGAATCTTGGGATTCAGCTGCGAAACCCGAGAGTACTGGTGAAACTTACGACCTGGTTGTCGTGGGCGCGGGCATCAGCGGTCTTTCCGCCGCCTATTTTTATCGGCAGCTCGCCGCCAAGAAAGTCGCCGGCAAAACGACCGCCGGGAAAGGCCCGCGCATCCTCATCCTCGACAATCATGACGACTTTGGAGGCCACGCCAAGCGCAATGAATTCCGCGTCGGCGACCGCACACTGCTTGCCCATGGGGGCACTATGTCGATCGAGCGGCCTGGCGAATACAGCAAGGTTGCGCGCGGCCTGCTGACCGATCTCGGCATCGATCTCGATCGTTTCTATAAGGCTTACGATCGGAAACTCTACAGCCAACTCGGCACCGCGGTGTTTTACGATCGCGCCACCTTCGGCGAAGATCGCCTTGCCACCGGATTGGGCAAGACACCGTGGCCGGAATTTTTGGCGAAGTCGCCGCTCTCAGAAAACGTCCGCAGCGATATCGCTCGCGTTTACACCGACAAGAAAGATTACTTCCCCGGCCTCAGTCGCCAGCAGAAGATCGAGCGCCTGCGTAAAATTAGTTACGCCGACTATCTAACTCAGATTTGTAAGGTCACTCCCGACGCGCTTCCCTTCTTCCAGACCTACACGAACGATTTGTTTACGGTCGGCATCGAGGCGGTTCCGGCCCTCGATTGCTTCATGGCAGGAGACGACTACGGAGCGATCAGCTATCCCGGCTTCGACGGTCTCGGGCTCGAAGCGCCGGAGAAAGAGCCGTACATTTTTCATTTCCCCGACGGCAACGCTTCGATAGCCCGCCTGCTGGTGCGGAGTCTCGTACCCGCCGCGATGCCTAGCCACAGCGGGCCCCGTCATATCGAGCACAGCGATGCAATGGATGACATCGTCACCGCCCGCGCCGACTACAGCCGTCTCGATCAGCCTGACTCGCCCGTGCGCATACGCCTCAACAGCACGGTCGTACACGTCAACCACGTTGGCCCCGCGCAAACTGCCCGCGAAGTCGCGATTGACTACGAGCGTGGCGGCAAGCTGCAAACCGTGCGCGCGAAACATTGCATCCTCGCCTGCTACAACACGATGATTCCGTATCTCTGCCCCGAGTTGCCGCAGAGCCAGCGCCAGGCGCTCTCATATCTGGTGAAGATGCCGCTCGTGTATACGCATGTCGCCATTTCGAATTGGACTAGCTTTCACAAGCTCGGTATTCATCAGATTGTTTCTCCCGGCAGCTATCATTGTTTTACTGCCCTCGATTATCCGGTTAGCCTGGGCGACTATCGCTTTCCGTCGAGTCCCGACGAGCCGATGGTTCTCTTCATGCTGCGCACGCCCTGCGAGCGCGGATTACCCGTCCGCGATCAGAATCGCGCCGGACGCGCCGAACTGATGGGCACACCCTTCTCCACCTTCGAGCACAACATCCGCGAACAACTCGGGCTCATGCTGGGGTCAGCCGGATTCGATCCAGCCCGCGACATTCAGGGCATCACCGTCAATCGCTGGGCTCACGGCTATGCTTATGCTCCGAATTCGTTATTTGATCCCGACTGGAAAAAAGGGGAGGAGCCGTGGGTGGTGGGGCGGCAACGCTACGGCCGAATTGCGATTGCGAATTCGGATGCCGGCGCAGAGGCCGAAACCGACGTCGCGATTGATGAGGCGCACCGGGCGGTGCGTGAGATTGTATAGGCGAGCGGGGCTTTGCGCACTCATTCATCGCGACAAGTAAGTGATGGATCCGGGCAGCTGTTCTGGGCTTGCTCTGAGCTCGGTCGGTGGGTGATATCGCGATCTTACTTAAACGGAGAGCGATCTTACTTAAACCGAGATCGATCTTTGCGACCGCGCGGATTCGTCGGATGCTAGTCGCTGCACCCTTGAACATAAACAAGAGGAACAGAGTGCGTGACCTTCTTATCAAGAGTTTCTTCGAGTAGCGTCACACCGAGTTTGCTGCAGCTCTTGCTATGAGTCGACACAAAGTGGACCTCGTACGTGTTGTTAGGACGGTCAACCACTTGCGGCACCCACTCGTACCAGTCACCTCTCCCGTAGCCACCCGCCCGGTTTCCGCCCCATTCCAAAAAGTCTACAGCGGGAGTTTCAGGCCCGTTTCGCGGCACGTCAATGTCCTCCCGCTGAACCTCATCGATGGTTGATGGACTCTGCGGGTGCCACTGCACGTTGTACAGGAGCTTGGCTGTGTGGCCAGATTTGTAATCTAGGACGAGCAGTTCGATGTGGTGGGCAGCGCATCGCATTCCGTTAATCGCGTCAAATCGGGCTATGGTCTGCGGTGCCTCAATGCCACTAACGTCAATCGGTATGACTAGGAGCGCACCATCGCGGCTGGTTCCAGCCATCGCGATGAAGCCACCACCTACGCATAGGTACGGCGGGTAGTCGGTAAAGAGAGCCTTGGTGGTCGTCTGGGCGCTAACCGTGCTTGTTGTTGCTATGACGCTCGTCGCCAGCAGCGCCGAGAAAACCAAAGTGATGCAGGACAACTTCATTTCGGGACCTCCAAAAACCGCTTTCCTACGTTATCTACATTCTCGCGGACTTGATTTCATTTTCCGCAAACCTCGCAGCCACGCGAGTAACTTCTGTAATCACGCGATTTGGCGCGTCGCTGAAATCGCGCTATCCGAGATCCTGTGACGCACTGGAGTCTGCCCACCCGGGCGATTGCATCTCGACGCCGCCAGCAGTACAGTAAAGACGCTCTCGCGGTCTCCCACCTTCTCATTCCTCACCGGTGATTTGCGCGTTATTGCTGCAGTGTCTGTGCAACTAAAGGCGGTGCTGGGGATGGCACCACAATATGTGGTGTTTTATTACTTGACCCGTCCCGGCATTCGCCATTAGAGTTGGTCAAAAGCGTGGGTGACGTCCCGGATGTTGGGGCGACATCGAACGAATGATGACCAGCGGGAATCTTGGTAGTTAACGCGTCTGTTGACCGCCGTAACCCCGCGATTTGCAGCGCACTCCAGCCAGCGCCGACCGAGTCCGCGGACCACAGGTCCGTCCACGAAGGAGTTACTTTGCTCAAACTCAAGAAGCTGCAAATTCTGGGATTCAAGTCGTTCTGCGATCGCACCGAACTGAAATTTCACGGCGAAGGCATTGCCGCCATCATCGGCCCGAACGGCTGCGGCAAATCGAATATCGCCGATGCGATCTCGTGGGTGCTCGGCGAGCAGTCGGCGAAGTCGCTGCGCGGCTCGCGCATGGAAGACGTGATCTTTTCCGGCACGCGCGACCGCAATCCGACGGGCATGGCGGAAGTTTCGCTCACGCTGATCGACCCCGCAATTTACGGCGGCCCGGATACCAACGCTCCCACGGAGATCGAGATTCAAGATGAGCTGCCGTCCGATTCCGAGTGGGACGAAGCTGAGTTGCGCGCGCATGCGGCAGCGGAGACCGAACGGGCGGTCGAAGAGGCTCGACCGGGAAAAAGCGAAGAGGTGGAAGGCGCGGCCGTCGCGACTGCTGCGACGGAAAATTCGGCCACTGCCGCCCCCGATGCGGAGAGCGACGAGTCTTCTAAAGACGCGGCCGCAGCCGTCGCCGGTCCGCAGGTAGTTTTGAAGATTCGCCGACGCAAATTCAATCAGCAACAGCACCACGCGGGAGAAATTTCCGTAACCCGCCGCTTATTCCGCAGCGGCGATAGCGAATATTTGCTTAATGGAAAGCTCTGCCGCCTGCGCGACATTCAGGAATTGTTCATGGGTACCGGTCTCGGGCCGGAGTCGTATGCGCTCATCGAACAAGGACGCATCGGCCAGATCCTGAGCAGCCGTCCAACCGATCGCCGCAACATCATTGAAGAAGCGGCCGGCATCACGAAATTCAAAACGAAGAAGCGTCTCGCTGAAGCACGCCTCGAGGATGCGAAGACGAATCTCGATCGCGTGAACGATATTTTCGAAGAAGTCACGCGGCAGATGAATTCGCTCAAGCGCCAGGCCAGCAAGGCCGAGCGCTACGCCAAGCTGCGCGATGAGATGCGCGCCAGATTGCGTGTCGTGCTGGCCAGCAAATTCTCCCAGATGGACGAGGAGAGCATCGCGCTCGACACGCAGATTCAGCAACTGGGCGAAGAGATTCATTTGCAGACGGAGAGCGTGCGGCAAGCGGAGGTTGAGCACTCCGAGCGCACGCAACGAGGCTATGCGATCGAGGCTGAGACGCGGCAAAATCGCGAACGCCTAAACCAGATTGCCATCGAGGGCGATCGCGGCAAGGCGCGCATTCGCACGAATGAAGAGCGCTGCGCCGAACTGATCGTGCGCTCGGCATCCGCTGAAGCAGAGTTGGCACAGGCGCAAATGCGGCTCGCAGCGCTCGAAGAAGAGCGGAACGGCCATCAGCAAGTGCTCGACTCAGCGGCGGCCGACTTGGCTGCGGCGCAGCAGGAATACGATCTCAGCCAGCGGGAAACGGCGCACGCCGCTATCAACTTGGCGTTACTGGAAAGCGAGCAGGAGTCACATCGTGCGGCCGTTCTTGAGGCCGTGGGCAGAGCGTCCAATCTACGCAATCAGCTGACGCAATCCGAGGAACGGCTGGCCGGCATCGGCCGCGAAGAGCAGCGCCTGCGCGCCGAAATCGCAACCGCGTCCTCACAGTCCGCAACGTTTGGCGGACAACGCGGCCAGACTGCGCTCGAATTCGAAAGCGTTTCGCAGCGCGCCAGCGGCCTGGCTGCGGAGATCGCGAGCCTGCGCGGAACCGTCGAGACCAAGCGCGCCGCCGAGAGCGAAAATAAAAAACACCTCGATTCCTTGCGCTCCGAATATGCGACCGCGCTCGGCAAGAAAGGTTCGCTCGAAGCGGTCATCGCCGAGCACGGCTATTCGACGGAGTCGGTGCGGCGTCTTTTTCAGTCGGGCGCGATGCAAGGTGGGAATACTCCGGCCGGCGTGCTCGCCGATTTTCTCGAAGTTGAACCGCGCTACGAACGCGTCGTTGAAGACTTTCTGCGCGACGAACTCAACTTCGTCGTGGTCAAGTCGTGGGACGCTGCCAATGAAGGCCTGCGCCTGTTGCGTTCCGATGTCGACGGCCGCGCGACATTTCTCGTGCATCCGGAAGACTCGCAAGCGAAATTCTCGTTTGTCGCGGATGAGAGCCATCATTACGCTCCGATCAACGACACTGTTCTCCCGCTGAAAAATTCGATCCGCGTGCTGAACGGGTTTGGCAAATCGCTGGAGGTGATTCTGCCCAAACTGGGTAACGGATACATCGTGCCCGACCCGGCGGCGGCGCGCGAACTAGCGCTCTCTAGTCCCGACGCATTCTTTCTCGCGCAGACCGGGGAATGTTTTCATAACGTGACGGTCACAGGCGGGAAACAGCGCAGCGAGGGACCGCTGTCAATGAAACGTGAGTTGCGCGATGTATTGCGGCTGCTCGAAGAGCTTGAGCGCGCACTGCGCGAGAAGGAAATGCTGGCGCTCACTTTGGCGCGCGAGATCATGGACCATATTTCCCTGCTCGACCGCCTGGAAGAAGAAAAACGCGAGGCCGAAAAACAGGCGATGACCTCGGGGCATCTGTTGAAGCAACTCGACGGCGAGATGTCGCGCGTGCGCGAACGGATCGCCATCAGCGAACGCGAACTGCAACGCCTCGCCGCAGAACGACAAGAGCAGGAAAATCTCACGGCAGCGCGGCAAGCGGAGCTTGCGACCATCGAAACACAGCGTACGCAATTCGAAACGCTGCTCTCCTCAGGACAAGATCGCCTCGCGGCACTGCGCAGCCAGCGCGACGCAGCCGCGGAAACCACGTCGCAGCGCGCGGCGCGCGTGGCAACGCTCGAAGAGCGCCACCGTTCGGCGACCGCGCTGCTGCAGCGCATCCAGAGTCTGGTTGACGAGATGGGGGAACGCGCGACTGCTTTGCAGGCGCAAATAGAATCGGCGAGCGCGGAAATGGCGCAGCGGCAGAATGAGAACGTGCAACTGGCCGAGCAAATGCTGCAATTCGAAGCCGAGTGCAATGCCGGAGAAGCGCGGGAAGGCTTGCTGCAACTGGAGTCCGACCAAGTGCGGACGCGGCTCGCCGAAATTGACGAACTGCTTCACTCCACACGCCGGCAACTCGATCTGGCGCGCGATCGCCGCGGTGAATTGTCGGCGACGGCCGCCAAGCTGCAATCCGATTTGCAACACCTCGCCGACACATGCCTAAACGAACTTGGTGTCGAGCGTCCCGCCCTCATGGCCGACGCGACCATTGCGTTGGTAGCGGGCGACGAACTCGCCGCTGAAGATCAGGCGCACCGCGAAATGCGGGCGCGGCTTGACGGGATGGGGCCGGTCAATATGATGGCGCTCGAAGAGTACAAGGAAACGGCGGAGCGCCACGAATTCCTGGCCACGCAGCGCAAAGATCTGCTCGATGCGATTTCGGATACGGCAGCGACCATTCGCGAGATCGATCAGGTGTCGCGGCAGAAATTTGAAGAAGCGTTCAACAAGATTAACGAGAATTTCCAGGCGACGTTTCGCAAGCTCTTCGGCGGCGGCCATGGCTTCATGCGCCTCACCGACATCGAGAACAGCGCGGAGAGCGGCATTGACGTGGTGGCATCGCCTCCGGGCAAGAAACTGCAGAACGTGCTGCTGCTCTCCGGCGGCGAAAAGGCTCTCACCGCGCTCGCACTGCTCGTCGGCATCTTCCAATATACGCCGAGCCCATTCTGCATTCTCGACGAAGTCGACGCCCCCCTCGATGAAGCGAACATCGCGCGCTTCACTGACCTGGTGCGCGAAATGAGCGTGCAGACACAGTTCATCCTGATCACGCATAGCAAGCGGACCATGAGCATCGCGCCCGTGCTTTACGGCGTCACGATGCAGGAGCCGGGCGTGTCGAAGCTCGTGTCGGTGCGGTTCGGGGCGGCGTAAGAGCACATCGCATGCTGATCAACACCCTTTACCTCGCCATCTTACCAATAGTCCATTTGGGCGACCAGTTCGGCTTGACTGAACAGGTCGTCACTTTGTTTCCAGACGGCCGCTGCAACCCTGTTCCATCCCGACGAGGTAGACGGCTATCTCAGTCTTTTCAGAAACCGTGCCGAGAAATATCTGAAAGGCGGCAATGTCATCAGCTACAAGTTGGAGAAGGAAGTGGTGGTGGGGACTGGACTGATACGCGTTCAGGTGACACAACATGTCTCCTAGTGAACAGGCCGGCGGTTCCTTCAGTCCACCTGCGAAACTTACTTTCACTCAGTACAAAGAGATGGCCCTTTTCTTTCGGGATTTTTCTCGCTGACAAGCCAATAATCAAATGGTCAATCATTTTGGCTGGAGTTGGCGGACTTCTGGACGGACTCTACGTAGTCTGGTCGGCTCTCAGGTACATATTTCGTTTCTGACCGAATCGAGACAAAGTGTATACACCTGATATATAATGTATACATTATGCCTGAATCCTCGGTCCTCACCCTCCGCCTAGATGCCAAACTTAAGAATCAGCTTGACCGTTTGTCGAAATCGATGAACCGGAGCCGCTCGTTTGTCGCCGCCCAAGCGATCCAGGAATTTGTCAGCGTGAATGAATGGCAAATCAATGAAATCAAGAAGGGGCTAGCCGAGGCCGACGCCGGTGACTTTGCCAGCGAGGAGGAAGTACAGCGGGTGCTGAAGAAGTGGACGCGCCGTGCGCGTTGAGTGGCTGCGAGCAGCGATCAATAATTTGGATGCTTTGGCCGAATATATCTCGCGCGATAATCCAACCGCTGCCGAAAGAACCGTTGCGGCAATTCGGCGCGCCGTAGACAATCTCGAGCGGTTCCCATCTTCGGGTCGTCCCGGTCGCATATCCGGCACTCGCGAATTAGCCGTCCTGGGAACGCCGTACATAGTTCCTTATCGTGTGCGCGGCGATGTTGTGCAGTTGATCCGTGTGCACGCCCCCCGAAAATGGCCCAGCCAGTTTTGAACCCATACGTCTCAGGCAGCTTATCCCCCCAAAATACAAAACAAAACTTATTGACAACCTCCGCGCCATTCTGCTTTTTCCGTTGAGAAACTCGCTGCCTTTTTTTCCAGAGCCTTCCTCAGTTTTTCCACACTCCCATCCTGCCAAAACCTCCGCCAGATGCGGCTTTTGCCTTACACTGAAAGTGTCAACCATTTTCTTTTCGCCGCGGCCGGCTTTAACCGGCGCGTGTGATTGAAAGCGTTGACAAATTCTTGGCGAAGGCTAGAATACGCAAAGTTTTTTACTGGTGAATTTACTGATGAGCCCCGAACTTCTCGACTCCGTTCTCCTCCGTACCGATTACCCCGAACTAGAGTTGCACGCCAGCGGCAAGGTGCGCGACGTCTACAACCTTGACCACGATCATCTGTTGTTCATCGCCACCGATCGCATCTCCGCCTTCGACTACGTGCTCGCGACCGGCATTCCGCACAAAGGGCGGGTGCTCACGCAGATTTCGCTCTTCTGGTTCGACTTCCTAAAAGACATTGTCCCCAACCATTTCGTTACGGCCGACGTAAACCGCTATCCGGCGGCCATTCGCAGCCACGCCGATGAACTCCGGGGTCGCTCGATGATGGTGATGCGCGCCGAAATGTTTCCGGTTGAGTGCGTGGCGCGCGGGTATCTTTCGGGCTCGGGTTGGAAAGAATATCAGGCGACGGGCTCGGTCTGCGGCGTGAAGCTGCCGTCGGGACTGAAAGAATCCGACCAACTGCCGGAACCGCTCTTCACTCCGGCAACAAAAGCTACGACCGGTCACGACATCAATATTTCTTTTGAAGAGATGTGCAAGCTCGTCGATCCTGAATTGAGCCGTCAACTGCGCGACCTCACCTTGCGCATTTATAAGACGGCAGCGGATTATGCGCGGCAGCGCGGCATCATCATTGCCGACACCAAGTTTGAATTTGGACAAACCGCCAAGGGCATCACGCTGGCGGATGAAGTTCTCACACCGGATTCCTCGCGCTTCTGGCCGGCCGACAGCTACCAACCGGGCAAGGCACAGGATTCCTATGACAAGCAATATGTACGGGACTACCTCGAAGAAATTCGCTGGAACAAGCAACCGCCCGCGCCAGCCCTCCCCCAGGAAGTGGCGCTCCGGACGAGCGAAAAGTATCTCGGGGCATACCGTCAGTTGACGGGACGCGAGTTGGAAGTTTAGCCGGCGTGCGCTGGTGTCATCGAATTCGATTCGGATCCGGTGAGCCATGAGCATTGCCGATTGGGTTATCCTCGGCTTCCTGGTGTTCTCGGTGACGGGGGCGGCCATTGAAGGCTTCTTTCGCGAGGCCTTCAATCTGGCCGGCCTGGTCGTGGGGTACCTCCTGGCCGCCTGGCAATATCATCGCCTGGCGGACTGGTTCGCGCCTCATTTGAAATCGCCCTGGTTCGGCGAGGTTGCCGGTTTTCTGATTGTTTTTTTTGCGGTTCTGATCGCGTTCGGCTTTGCGGGACGAATCGCGCGTTGGGCGATGAAGAAAGCGGGCCTGAGCGCGATTGATCGTGTGCTGGGAGCAGTCCTCGGTTTGTTGCGCGGCGTTTTAGTAGTGGCCGTGGTGCTCACCGCGATGACTGCGTTTGCACCCGCCGCGAAGTGGCTGGAGGGATCGCAACTGGCTCCGTATTTTCTGGTTGGAGGAAGAGCGGCGATCTGGCTGGCGCCCGCGGAATTACGCCAACGCTTTTACCAGGGCTTGGATTCGTTACGGCACGTGCATTCGGCAACGGAGAGAGTTCAAACACAATCGGCGTGGCCCACGCAGTAATGTTTAGTATCCCTGCGGGGGGTAAGAAAGTTTTGCATTATTTGTTGCGCCAGTATGGTTCGCAGCCGCACGTGCACTCCGATGTGCCGCTGCCGCACATGCGACGACGCGCCTACCGCGCGATTTAAAACTTTGAGTTAGCCACAGGCTATTCGGCTCTCGGCCTGCGGAAACGAGGCGGCAAGTGAAAGATCAATTGGAAGCACTCATCCTGCAGATGTACAAGAGCAACATCCTCTATTCAGAAGCGGTTCGTGAGTTTAAAAAGCGGTTCATCATTACCGTACTGGAAGAAAATCGCGGCAACCAGTGTAAGGCGGCTCGCCAATTGGGCATGCATCGCAACACGCTCAGCCGCACCATGCAGGAACTGAAGATCGATGTTCGCCCGCTGCGCGCTGGCGCCAAACGCCCACCCCGCAGCGCACGACCGGTCTCGCTCGAGAGAAAACAGGTCCGCTAAACGGCGATCAAGACAGCTACTCGCTCGCCACTCACCAGGCAAATACAAATAAAAAGGCGATCCCGTTCAGGATCGCCTTTCGCTACTCATTCAATTCTCTTTGCGTTTTTCCCAAGGCCTAATACTAATAACTCACCTCACTGTGCCTTCGGCTTGTGATGTACAGGCACTTTTGGCTTAGCTGACACCAGCAACGCGCCATCGTTCATGGTCATGACAAACGGCTTCGCCACGTAGGAGACCGGTGTTCCCTGGAATTTAAAATCCGTATCTTCTTTCGGAACATCCTTCTTCGGAATGTCGGCTGACATGGTCAGATCGATGTCTGCACGTTTGGCGTCGATATCATCCTGGCTGCCCGCAAGGTGCAGTTTGCTTGGCGACTCGACGCTAATAATGTGAGCCTCCATCTGCAAGGGCTTCCCTTTCAGCGCGCTCCACACTTTGTCGGCGTCCTCGGGGGTACCTTCGGAGAGAACCAGTTCCCACTCCGCGAAACTCATCTCCTCAACTTTCTTGCTTTTGACGAGCGCAGCGGCCTGCTCGGCCGACGTGGGCGGAACATACTTCGCGACGGTGAAATTCGGCGGCGGTTGAGTCACCGTGGCTGTCTGCGTCAACAAGTCACTCCACCCATCTTCCGCGCCGTGATACTTCACGTAGCGGCTCTTGCCGAATTTCGCGATCTGATCCTTGCCCGCGCCCTGTGCGAGATTCGAAGCGCGCGCAATATAGAAGAATCCCTCTACGTCATTCTCCGCCCCTCCGGGAGCCAGGTCCGCCAGCGCCAGGTCATAGATCTCGAGCAGATTGTTCGGATCGTTCTGCACGGCGGCTCGCAGAAACTGTTCGGCTTTCGCGAAATCTTTCGCCTGATACGCGGCGATGCCGGCGGCTCCGTTGAAGATTCCCGCAGTCTGCGCCTTCAGTTTGTCCCAGTCGGCGGCCGCGGTGTCAAACGGCCGCACCGCGGTCTGCAAGCACTGCAAGCCCTTCTCACCGGCTTGGCCTGCGTCGGCAAAATTCTGTTGCGCATTCTGACCCGCTGTCGCCATTGCCTGCTTCGAATACGCCACCAGCGCCAGCGCCCTTATGTTGCACGGGTTCGCGGCCAGAACTTTCTGCGCGGTCTCCTGCATTTTCGCCGCATTACCGGTCTGCTGGTAGGCGATCATCAAATATTCCAGCGATTCTTCCTTCATCACGCTATTCGGATACTGCGTGAGAAACGCCTCCAGCCCGCTGATCTTGGCGGCCGGGTCCTTCTGCTCTACCGCACCCACATAGGCGTTATATTCGGCTGGATCTTTAATCTCTTTCTTTTGCGCAGCCGGTGCGGCTGGCTGAGCTGGGGCTGCGCCTTGCGGAGCCGGCGCCGGTGCGGTTCCTTGTGGGGCCGCTGTCGCCGGCGGCGCAGTCTGCGCTGGTGCGGAGTTTGGCTGCGACGCGGTTTGTGCGACGGCGGTAACGGCCGCTACCAGCAACATCGCGAGAATGATCTTCTTCATTCCTGTGGCTCCTTAACTCTTCGGGGAAGCTGGAGTTAACTTCGCGCCCGGGTCGACCCAATCCTGGTGCCGGGCTTGCACCATGAATTGCCTCTTAGCTCACATTTATAGCGAACAGATCGGTCAAGCGCACTCGCACTCTGACGGGTCCCGAAACTCATGTGCCTGTCGATGTTCCGCAGCTCAACATTATTCCGGTGAGCGGATTATAAGGATGTACCACAGCTAAGGCAAGCGGCTTGCCCGCTTCATCCTCTTCGCCAACTCCCGCACTGCTCAATATAGACTCGCTCGAACCGTCTTGTTGGATGCAAAATCAACCTACATCGCAAATAAAATAACGCTGCAAACCAAAGTAACCGCATCAGTAAATTGGCGACACCATTCGTCGAATCAGGTTGTATAGGGAGTTATTTACTTTGAGTACAATCGCATCCTCATTGCAGCCGCCGCTTTCTGGTCAAGTCGCGGTCATCACCGGCGCCGGACGCGGAATTGGCCGAGCCATCGCCACGATACTTTCCGATCTCGGCGCGCACGCCATTCTCTGCGGACGCTCGCGCCCAGCCCTCGAAGAAACCGCTGCGGCCATCGAACAGAGCGGTCAGAGAATCTCTGGAGGAAGTTCAGCAAGAAATATTGAGAAAGACTCACGGCGGGGTGCTGGAAAAGTTTCTCAAAAGAGTGCTGAGAAAACTCCCGCGAAAACCACTGTGATCCCGTGCGACGTCACCGATCTCGCGTCCGTCGAAGCGCTCGCCGCGCAAGTCACGCGCACCTTCGACCGACTCGACATTCTCATCAATAACGCCGGAGTCGGAAGCTTCAACGGCCCTCTCCATCAACTCTCACCCGATCATTGGGACAAACTGCTCAACACCAACCTGCGCGGCGTCTACTACTGCATACGCAGCCTCGCGCCCCTCATGATCAAAACCCGCGGAGGTCACATCATCAACATCTCTTCCCTGGCCGGCAAGAACGCCCTGCCCAACGGAGCTGCCTACGCCGCCTCGAAGTGGGGATTGAATGGCCTGACATACTCAATGGCCGAGGAGTTGCGCGCCTACAACATTCGCGTCTCGGTAATCTGCCCGGGATCAACGCACACCGATTTCAGCCCGCATACAGGTATGAATACGGAGAGAATGCTGCAAGCTAGCGATGTTGCCCACGTGGTCGCCATGTTGGTGACCCAAGCTCCGCAATCCTTCGCCAGCGAAGTTTTGCTGAGGCCGACGCAGAAACCGTAGCCAGGTTCCGGCTGATCTGATCGTTAATCTTCACCGCGCTGGCTTCGCCGGTCGCTCGTCGGAGGGCGCCGCTGAGCCTTTGGATTCTGACCTTGCTACGCGTTCGAAGGCTTGCGGGTCTATAGTCGTGGTATCATCCTCGGCGTGCTGGGCGGACGCACCAACGAGCAGTGGATTGCGCAATACGGATCGAGCCATCAACATCCGGTGAATCGCGTGTGTCACACGCTCGGCATTCCCACGATTCTGCTCTCTCTGCCGCTGTTTATTGCCAGCATTTTCGTGCATTCCTTGTGGATCTACGGTCTCGCTCTATTCCTCATCGGATGGCTCTTTCAATTTATCGGCCACGCCTTCGAAGGCAAGCCGCCGGAGTTTTTTCACGACTGGCGTTTTCTGTTTGTCGGCGTGCGCTGGTGGTGGGCGAAGATCAACGGCAAAGCGTGACCAGGTGGTGAAGTTCCTCTTTCGCGCTAGCTTTGCTGACTAGCGGCGGGGTCGCTGCTTCTTCGAAATCGACCGGATGATCAGCTTTCCGTCGCCGCTCTCCGGCAGGGGCGTCCTGGCCTTGGCAACCGCAGCGGCCAGGAGTTCCTCAATCTCAGGACGGGCCAGCGTTTTTGCCGCCTCAACGCGGATGAACCGCGTCTGCTTGCCCGAGCCCTGCAAGATCCTATTTGGATCGGGAAGACTCGCTCCGTGTATGAAGCATAGACCTACTCCATTGGCTGCCGCAGCGATCGAGACGATCGCATCCGACGGCCGTTCCGTCGAGCTGTAACCCACGACGAAAAAATTGTAATTGTCGTAAACCAGTTCGTTCGCCGCAGGGAGCTGCTTCCGTAACTCCTTGCGTACTGCGCGAATCAAGGCCCGATTTTTCGGCTCGAATTTGTCAATGAAGCTATCGAGTTGGTTCTTGGCATTCGTCGACGACGCTGGCGCGACTTTCAAGACTCGCCTCATAGGATCTCTCTCTCAAAACTGTTTGGCACTGGACCGGCCCTATATTATTCGAATCTTGTTAATCCCCGGAAGAGTACGAGATCGACTTGTGTTTTCGGGCGAACATTTTACGAAACCACGGCATTTATTTACAATACCTTTCATGCCGTCCGCAGTCTCCTCCTCGCTCTCATGGGCTCATCCGCTGGTACAGGAATGGTTCACGGCGCGCTTTTCCACGCCGACCGAGCCGCAGGAGCAGGGCTGGCCCCACATCCTCGCCGGCTATACCACGCTGATCTCGGCCCCGACAGGATCGGGCAAAACGCTGGCCGCTTTTCTCGCCTGCATTAACCGGCTCGTCTGCAAGGCGCTCGCCGGCGAATTGAGCGACCGGACCGAAGTCCTCTACGTTTCTCCGCTCAAGGCCCTTGGCAACGACATCCAGAAAAATCTCGAAGTACCGCTCGGCGAGATTCTGCAAATGGCGAGCGATCGCGGCCTGCTGATGCCGGAGATTCGCACCGCCGTGCGCACCGGCGACACGCTGATGAAAGACCGCCGCCTGATGCTGAAGCGGCCTCCGCACATTCTCGTAACCACGCCCGAGTCGCTTTACATCCTGCTGACGGCGGAGAAGAGCCGCGCCATCCTGCGCGATGTGGAGACCGTAATCGTCGATGAAATTCACGCCGTTGCCGACGATAAGCGCGGCGTTCATCTATCGCTTTCCCTGGAGCGGCTGGAAGCGTTGACCCATCGGCCGCCAGTGCGCATCGGCCTTTCGGCGACGCAGAAGCCGATTGAAGAGGTCGCCCATTTTTTATCTGGAAACGGGCGCCCCGATCCGGTGATTGTCAACGTCGGCCACAAGCGCAAACTCGACCTCGGCGTCGAAGTTCCGTCGGCCGAACTCGGCCCGGTCGCTTCGAACGAAATGTGGGATGAGATTTATGAGCGCATTGTGCAACTGGTGAATGTGCACCGTTCGACTCTGGTCTTCGTGAACACGCGCCGCCTTGCCGAGCGCATCTCTCATCAACTGGGCGAGCGCCTGGGCGAGGAAAACGTAGCCGCGCATCATGGCAGCCTGTCGCGCAAACTGCGCCTGGAGGCGGAGCGCAAATTGAAAGAAGGCCAAGTAAAGGTTCTGGTAGCGACCGCATCGCTTGAACTTGGCATCGACGTTGGGACGGTCGACCTGGTCTGCCACATCAGTTCGCCGCGTTCGATTGCAGTTGCGCTGCAGCGCGTGGGGCGTTCTGGCCACTGGCGAGGAGCAGTTCCCAAAGGAAGATTCTTCGTAACTACGCGCGACGATTTGGCAGAGTGCGCCGTGCTGGTGCGCGCCATTCGCAAGGGCGAACTCGACCGGCTGATTTTTCCGGAAGCCTCGCTCGATGTTCTGGCGCAGCAGATTGTCGCATGTTGCGCCGCTGCGAGCAGCGCTGGTAAATCGGGTGATGAGTCGGCGAGTAATCAATCTAGCGATGGCTGGGACGAGGACGACCTATTCGCGCTCGTCAAGCGCGCCTATCCCTATCGCAATCTCACGCGCCAGACCTTCGACGAAGTGCTAACGATGCTCTCGGAAGGCATCGCTTCGCAGCGCGGGCGCTATGGCGCTTATCTGCATCACGATCGCATCAATCGCAAGCTGCGAGCGCGCCGCGGAGCGCGACTGGCGGCGATTACGAGCGGCGGCGCGATTCCTGACAATGCTCTCTTCACCGTGGTCGCTGAACCCGACGGCGGCACGGTTGGCACGGTCGACGAAGATTTCGCCGTCGAAAGCATGGCTGGCGACATCATGCTGCTCGGCAATACCTCTTGGCGCATTCGGCGCGTGGAAGGGAGAACCTCGCGCGTCTTAGTCGAAGATGCGCATGGCGCGCCGCCGAATGTGCCCTTCTGGCGCGGTGAAGCGCCTGCGCGCACGGAAGAACTTTCGCTTCAGCTAGGTGAATTGCGCAAAGAAATCAGCGACCGCCTGCCGGGCGTTTTGCCGATCGAAGGATGGCACAATCTTCCAGTAGTTGCCGACACTGTAAATTGGCTCGGCGAAGAATGTGGACTCGATCTATCAGGCGCTGAGCAACTGATTCAGTACACGATCGAAGGCCGCACCGTCTTGGGCGATGTACCGACGCAGACAACGATTATTGCAGAGCGCTTCTTCGACGAGGGCGGCGGGATGCAGTTGATCATCCACGCGCCCTTTGGCGGCCGCATCAACAAGGCCTGGGGGCTGGCGCTGCGAAAGCGTTTCTGCCGCGGCTTTAATTTCGAACTGCAGGCAGCGGCCACCGATAACGGATTAAACATTGCGCTAGCCGAGCAGCACAGTTTTCCGCTGGCTGATGTTTTTCAATTTCTACATTCTGAAACGATGGCGCCAATTCTCGAGCAGGCGGCGCTCGCTTCTCCGATTTTTCAAACCCGCTGGCGATGGGATGCGACCCGCGCCCTCGCATTGTTGCGTTTTCAGGGAGGCAAGAAAGTTCCGCCGCAGATTCAACGGATGCGTTCCGACGATCTGCTGGCGTCGGTTTTTCCCGATGTGGCCGCGTGCCAGGAAAATATCGAAGGCGACATCAAGATTCCCGACCATCCGCTGGTGCGCGAGGTCATGAAAGACGTGCTGACGGAAGCTCTCGATATCGACGGTCTCGGTCAGGTGCTGCGCGGAATCGAACAAGGACAGATTCGCTGTATCGCGGTCGACACGCCAGTGCCGTCGCAGTTTTCGCACGAAATTCTCAACGCGAATCCCTACGCCTACCTCGATGACGCTCCGCTCGAAGAGCGTCGCGCGCGCGCGGTCGAGATGCGCCGCGTCTTGCCCGCATCGGTGCTCGAAGAAGTCGGAGCGCTCGATCCGACCGCGATTGCGCAGGTGCAGCAAGAGGCGTGGCCCGATGTGCGCGACGCCGATGAACTGCACGACGTGCTGCACACGCTGGTGGCGCTGCCGGTGGACAGCACTCGGCATTCAGCAATCGGCATTCAGCAATCAGCTCTCGGCTCTCAGCAAACACGATCAGCGTTCACCGCGCACTGGGCTCCGTTCTTCGATCGCTTACAAGCGCAGAATCGCGCGGTTATAGCGGATGTGGGAGGCAAACAATATTGGGTCGCTGCCGAGCGGCTCGAATACTTCCAGGCAGTGCATCGTGTGGAGACGGGGCTCGGCCCCGTTCCGGCGGAGCAAAGCTCCGCTACCACACAAGTTGGGTTTGACGATGCCCTGCTGACCGCGGTCCAGGGATGGATGCCGCATCTCGGCCCAACCACCGCTTCTGAGATTGGCGAGTCGCTAGGAGTACCCTCCTCTGAGATTGAAAAGGCTTTGCTGCGCATGGAGGCGAGCGGATCAATTCTGCGCGGCAAATTCCGTCCGGGCGACTCATCCTCAGCGAACATCCCGGCCACCGTGCCCAAAACGGAGTGGTGCGAACGCCGTCTCTTGGCGCGCATTCATCGACTGACGGTAGCGACCTTGCGCAAACAAATCGCTCCAGTCACCGCCGCCCAGTTCATGAGTTGGCTTTTGCGCTGGCAGCACATCGCTCCGGGCACGCAAGTGCGCGGCGAGCACGGAACGCTCGAAGTAATTCGCCAGTTGCAAGGCTTTGAAATTCCAGCGAGCGCGTGGGAGCGCTTTATCCTGGCGCGCAGAATTACAGATTACGATCCAGCCAACCTCGATCAGTTGTGTCTGTCTGGCGCGGTCGGATGGGGCCGCCTGTCGCCCCATCCCGCGACGCTCGAGACGACGGGACCTGACGAGAATGGACACGAGAACCGGCGGCGCGTGATTCCGACGCGGGTCGCGCCCATCGCGTTCTTTGTGCGCGAGGATGCCGACTGGCTTCGTCCGCACCATCCCGGCGCAGACGATTCGGCTACTTCATTCTTGAGTCCCGTGGCGCAGGCTCTGCTCGAACTTTTGAAGCATCGCGGGGCATTATTTTTCCCTGATATGGTGCGAGCAACGGGCCGCCTCAAAGCGGAAGTCGAAACCGGCCTCTGGGAATTGGTCGCGGCAGGCCTCGTAACCGCCGACGGCTTCGACAATCTGCGCGCGCTGGTCACACCGAAGAGCGCAAGCGGGACTGGCATAGGCAGAGTACGCCGGCCGCGCCATGCACCCGGCCGTTGGTCGCTTTTGTACACCGAGGGCGCCGATCGCGATCGCAGCGTCGAATCCTGCTGCTGGATGTTGCTGCGGCGTTATGGCGTAGTCTTCCGCGACCTTCTGGTGCGCGAAACCAATCTGCCGCGCTGGCGCGAATTGCAGATTGGTTACCGGAGGCTCGAAGATCGCGGCGAAGTGCGTGGCGGCCGCTTCGTCGACGGATTTCTAGGCGAGCAATTCGCTCTTCCAGTCGCGGTTGAAAGTTTACGCGCTCATCGCAAGCTGCCGCAGAATGCAAATGCCGAGCGCGTAGTGATTGCCGCCGCCGATCCGCTGAACCTCGTCGGAATTATCGTTCCCGGAGATCGCATCCCGGCGATCTCAGGCAGGAGCGTAGCGTTTCGCAACGGTGTCTGGGACGTGGAAGAAGCCCTGGTTGCCGCGGGCGACTAACAGAGTGCCGCGGTAATTCGCCGCGTCGGCATGTCTGAGAAATATCTTGATTTGTCATCCCGAGCGAAGCGAGGGATCTGCATCTCTCGGTAAACTGCAGATCCCTCGCTTCGCTCGGGATGACAAATCTAGGGATTATGTTCACGGCAGCTTTAATTTCAGCAGTGCCTGCGGATCCAGATACACACCCTGCCAACGCACAGCAAGATGCAGATGCGGGCCAGTCGCGCGTCCAGTGCCGCCGCTCAGCCCGATGGCCTGCCCCTTGCGCACGTCGTCGCCATCTTTAACCAAAAATTTCGAGAGATGCAGATAGAGCGTCAGCAATCCCTGGCCGTGGTCGATTACGACACAATTGCCCTCGAAAAAAAGCGGGCGGGCGAGAATCACCCGGCCATCATTAACGGCTGCCACGGAAGTTCCGCTGGGCACGCGAAAATCCAGGCCCTGATGCGTACTCTGAACGGATCCGTTGAAGACACGCTCGACTCCGAAGACATCGGAAATCTCTGCATCGACCGGAGGCGCGAACGATCCTTTCCATTCGCGATCTGGACTCACAGTCTTGAACGCCTCCGCCTTTATTCCTTTATCCTGTTCGATCTCGCGCTGATCTTCCGGACTGGGCGCCGTATAGCGAGCCGGAACTTTCAGCAGCACGCGCGGATAGCGCTGGTGATCGACACGAATTTCCTTTTCAAAGGAAAGAGCGCGTCCGGCAACGTCTTCGGCGTGGAGTTCGAGAGGGTAGGTTCCGGGCTTGGTTTCCTGGGCAGCTCCGGCGAGCGCGAACCATACTTTGTGTGTCGCATCGAAGCTGAATACAATTTCATGGCCCAGCCAGTTACCCGAGAGTAAGTGCACCGGCTGCGGTGTAATAACGCGGAAGAGAACGGGCGATCCGTTGACCAGGCGAGCAGGCTGGTTGGCAACTATCCAGTGGATGGGAGTCGCTGCCGGTAAGTTCGCGGCTAGAGCCGGGATTGCAAGAAGTAATACTAAATACCAACGGCGTTCGTGCATCGCGGTCCTAGGCTAGCATTTCGAACGATGAAGATACAGACGGCGACGATCTGCCGTCTGGAAAGCGCCCCTCGCCGATGACATTGGTAACTTGTGACTGGTACCTGCCCTCTCTTACCATCTTGATACTATGGATTTGCGCGCCCTAGTGGTGTGTTTGGATCAGGAATCGGCCAATCTGCTGATGCTCAGCTTGTCCGAATTAGGAATCCTGGTCGAGCATGCGCCCTCAATTACCCAGGGCCTCGAACTGCTCGAAACCCACCCTTTCAATGCCGTCGTCCTCGACTATCGCGCCGACCAGGGCTCCGAAGAATTCCTTACCCGCTTGCGCCAGTCGGCAAGGAACCGCTCCACTTTGCTGATTGCAATCGTCGACAGCGGTTTCAACGCTCGCCCTATATTCGGACTGGGCGCCAACTTCGTTCTCTATCGTCCGCTTTCTTCCGAACGCACGCGCATTAGCTTGCGAGCCGCGCGCGGCTTGATGCGACGCGAGCGCCGTCGCGCTTCCCGCACCCCAGTTAATTCCAAGGCCAATGTCGCCTATCCCGGAGCGCCCGAACTGAGCGCCCTTTTGACCGACCTCAGCGAAGGCGGAACTTCGATCCAGACGAAAAGCCGCATTCCGTCGTCCTGCAAAGTTTATTTTGAGTTCGCGCTCCCCAACCAGGAGCAGATGATCCGCCTCTCTGGCGAGGTCGCGTGGCAGGACGCCAGTGGTCGCACCGGCATTCGCTTTCTCGATGTGCCTCAGTCTTCGCGCCGTTTGATGCAGAACTGGCTGCAGCAAAATAATGCTCCGGCACCGCCTTTGGGCGCGACGCCCCAGGCGGTCAATGACTCCGCTGCGAACCACTCGCTCGCGACACCGCCCCGTACTAGCACTGAACCTAAGCTTGAACCCAAAGATTCCAGCGTCATCTCCAATGCCAGCAATCGGCGGGGCGAGCACCGTTTCGCCTGCAAACTCGGCGCGGAAGTTTACCGCCTCGGCAGCACCGTCCCTAATCGCTGCATTCTCTCTGATATCAGCGAAGGCGGCTGCTACGTTGAAATGCCGACCCCGTTTGCTGGCCAGTCCGGAGTAGAGATTCTGGTCCGCACTGCCGACACCAAACTTAGAATTTCGGGTCAAGCGATGACGATCCATCCCGGCTTCGGCATGGGCGTGCGTTTTATGTTCCGCGATTCCGTCGAGCGCGAAGAAGTCCTGCGCTTACTAGCAATTCTCGCCGCCGGTCCGGAACTAGACGAACAACTTCGGTAAGACAATCTCCACCGGAAACTTTGCCGCAGCGAATTGCAGAAACGGCCGAAACCGGCCTGAGCATTCCCACATCGCTTGCGGATATGTCCTCCTGATACGCCCCGACGTGATCTAGGCGATCCATCTATATCGCAATACTCTCAATTCGCCAGTCTTCTTCTCACAGCTCGGAGCGATCTATGAATACCGCATTTCAATGGAATGCCAGCTACAGCGTCAAGGTCGGCGCGATGGACGATCAGCACAAGAAACTATTTGAAATCGTCCAGGAACTGTATGCCGCCATGCATCTCGGCAAAGGCAAGCAGGTTGCCGGCGATGTGCTCACCCGCTTGATCGACTATACCGAACACCATTTCGCGGCGGAAGAAGCGCTCATGGAGAAAAACCACTATCCCCAACTCGCCAAGCACCGTGCCGAACATAGGGACCTGGAAAATAAGGTCCGCGCGTTCAAGAAAGAGTTTGAAGCAGGCACCGGCGCCATTACGCTGGAATTAATGAGTTTTCTGCAAAACTGGCTTACGAACCACATCCAAAACGTCGACCAGAAGTACGGCGACTTCCTCAATTCGAAGGGCGTGCATTAAGGCCCGCGACGCTGCCGGGCTAGGCTGGCTGTTCTTTCTCCGCCACGGCGAGCCGAAAATATCCGAGCGAAAGTTTCAACCCCGTCTCTAGGTCAACCTTGGGTTCCCACCCCAACAGCCGCTTCGCCTTCGAAATATCAGGACAGCGTTGCTTCGGATCGTCCTGCGGCAGCGGCTCAAACTTGATCTGGCTCTTCGATGCGGTCGTAGAAATCACCTTCCGCGCACACTCCAGAATCGTGAATTCGGAAGGATTGCCGATATTCACCGGCGCGTGCTCATCGCACCGCGCCAGGCGAAGTATGCCATCAACCTCGTCGCTCACGTAGCAAAAGCTGCGCGTCTGGCGGCCTTCGCCGTAGACGGTGAGATTTTCTCCACGCAACGCTTGCCACATGAAATTCGGAATCACCCGACCGTCATTGATCTGCATGCGCGGTCCATAGGTATTGAAGATGCGCAAAATGCGCGTGTCCACTTGATGATAGCGGTGGTACGCCATGGTCACCGCTTCCGAAAAACGCTTGGCCTCGTCGTAAACCGACCGCGGCCCAATCGGATTCACATTGCCCCAGTAGGTTTCGATCTGCGGATGCACCATCGGGTCGCCGTAGCACTCCGACGTCGACGCCATCATGAATTTCGCGCCGCACCGGCGCGCCGTTTCGAGCGCTTCAAACGTGCCATAGGATCCCACTCGCAGCGTCGCGATGCCGTGCGCGGCATAATCTACGGGGCTCGCCGGGCTGGCAAAGTGGAACACATAATCGAGGTTGCCCCATTCGCCGGGCTGGCAAACATCTTTTTCAACGAACTCAAAGCGCGAATCATTCCGCAGATGCTCGAGGTTGCTCGTTCGCCCGGTCAGCAGATTGTCCGCCGCGATGACCGAATAGCCCTCACCCAGCAACCCATCGCACAAATGCGAACCGAGAAAACCCGCTCCTCCAGTCACCAGCGCCCGTTTCATCTTCATCAAATTCAGGCTCGCTCCTTCTTCTTCGGAAACGCAGCCGCCGCCAACTCTTCGGTTAGCGCCGCCGGACGTCCCACGCTGTAATAAGAGAAGCCGTGATCGACCATCTCCTGCGGATCATACAGATTTCGCCCGTCCAGCACGATCGGATATTTGATCAGGGTACGAAGTCGATCAAGATCAAGCGCGGCAAACTCTTCCCACTCCGTGAGAATGAGCAGCGCGTCCGCGCCCTTGGCGGCCTCATACGCATCGGCCGCAAAGTCCACACCCGATTTCAGCACCTCTTTCGCTCGCTCCATTGCTGCCGGATCGTAGGCACATACATGACACCCTTCGCGCACCAAGTCCTGCACCAGCAACAGCGCCGGAGACTCGCGAATGTCGTCCGTCCCCCCCTTAAAGGCAAGACCGAGGACGCCCAACCGTTTGCCGCGAAAAGTCCAAAGCACGCCGCGCACCTTGCGCAAAAAGCGGTGCCTTTGCTCTTCATTAATGCGAATCACTTCTTCCAGCAGGCGAAAATCATATCCACTTTCCTTGGCAACGGCGCGAAACGCCATCAGATCCTTCGGAAAACACGAGCCGCCATAGCCGATTCCTGGATTTAAGAAGCGCGGCCCGATGCGCGAATCGGTTCCAATGCCGTCACAGACCTGCTGCACATTCGCGCCCACCGATTCGCAAATCGACGCAACCGCATTGATAAAGGAAATCTTCATCGCCAGAAATGCGTTCGAGGCGTGTTTGATCAGTTCGGCGCTCTTGGTGCTCGTGATGATCAAGCGCGGCGGAGCCTTATCGATCGCCGCTTCCGGACGCGGAATCGCGTCGGCGCGGCCGTAATACCATCCGCTGGTCAGCGGCCCATAGAGCTCGCGCATCGTTTCCGCGGCACGCTCGCTCTCGACACCAACCACGATCCGGTCGGGATAAAGAAAATCGGTGACCGCCGTGCCCTCACGCAAGAATTCCGGATTCGAGGCCACTTCGACGTGCGCCGGGTCGGCGCCATTCCGCGTGAGTATCGTGCGAATCCACTGGCTCGTATATACGGGGACCGTACTCTTTTCGACCACCACCTTATACCCGTCGACACCGCCAGCGATCTCGCGTGCGACCGATTCCACATAAGACAGGTCGGCGTCCCCGCTCTCGGTCGGCGGCGTTCCGACCGCGATAAAGATCGCGTCACTCTCGCGCGTGGCCGCCTGCAAGTCGCCAGAAAACCGTATGCGCTCGCCGCGATGCCGCGTCAGCAACTCAGGTAGAAAGCGCTCATGAATCGGCACCTCGCCGTTTCTCAGCGCGGCGTTTTTCTTCTCGTCGTTATCGACCAGGACAACGTGGTGCCCGAGATCGGCGAAACACACTCCCGTCACCAGCCCAACATACCCGGAACCGACCACTGCGATGCGCATAGCGAGCCTGCCCTCCTTAACTGATTCTTATAAATTTTCTGATAGGCACATCCGGCTCGTCGGTGTGCAATCCCTACTTTAGCAGCCTTTTCGCCGCCAGCATCCACTCGAAAATAATTGTCGCGCACAACGGCCCGAGAATGGGAATGCTAATCTCACACGAAATAGTGACCGCCATCACTGCCACGGGTAGAAGCGCCCGAAAGTCGTAGCGCTCTTGCCCCCTAAGCTTCGCTCGTCGCAGGCTAAAATATCGAAGGGCGTCTCCCCACGGTCCCCCGGAGAACCATCTGCCGCGCATCCCGATCAGTGCCGTTCGAATCAACATCGCACTTATGCTTCTTCTATCGGCGATATTGGTTGGCGCGCAGAATCGTTCTGGCGAACTTCGTCTCGCCGTTACCGATTCGGACGGTGCCGCACTCGCCGCCCACGGGCTTCTGGTCAGCCAGGCCAGCCACTTCCAGCTCGCCTTCGACACGGAATCGACGGGCGAGTACACGGCTAAAGAACTGCCGCTCGGCACCTATCACCTGACGATTGAGCGCGCCGGCTTCGCTCCCTACAACTCACTGCTCGAGATTCGTTCCCAGCTGCCGCAGAAACTTTCAGTCGTGCTTTCCGTAGCTCCCGTCGCACAGACCGTCAACATCAAAGATTCCGATACGCTGCTCGACACCACAAACGCCGGCACCATCTACCAACTCGGCGCTCCAACGCTGCGCGACCGGGCAGCCACCACTCCCGGGCGCGAAGCGGTCGACGTTGTGCAATCGCAGCCCGGCTGGGTACTCGAGGCCAACGGAGTTCTTCACCCGCGCGCTTCGGAGTATGACACGCAGTACGTCGTCGACGGTCTGCCCATTCTTAACAATCGTTCGCCTGCGTTTTCCCCCTCCGACGATCTCGACGATGTGCAGTCGGTGCGGGTTTACACCTCGGGGATTCCACCAGAATTCGGCCGCAAAATTGGCGGCGTCGTCGAAACGACAACTGACCGCAATCCTGCGCGCGGCCTGCACGGTAGCATCATTCTTGGAGGCGGGAGTTTCAATACCGAGGACGCCTACCTCGGCGCGAGCTATTTCGATGGACGCAACGTCTTCGGCCTCTCGATGGACGCTGCGCGCACCGACCGCTTTCTCGATTCACCAGTGCCCGCAAATTTCACCAATAGCGCAACCCTGGCCGGAATCAAGGGCACCTTCGAGCGCGATCTCGACCCGAGAGATCGTCTCCGTATGTCGCTCGATTTCAATCGCGCCGGCTTCGAAGTTCCTAACGAACTTGTTCAGGAACAGATGCTGCAGCGCCAGGATCGCAGCAATCGCGAGGTCTCAGGCCAGGTTTCATATCAGCATACTTTCTCGGCCAATGTTCTTGGCACCGTGCAGGGCCGCGTGCGCGATGACGAGGCCGATCTCACTTCCAATCCCTCTTCCTGGCCGATGGAGGTACTTCAGGATCGCGGATTCCGCGAAGGTTATCTCAGCGCCACGATCGCCGCCGATTTTCACCACAACGAGTTTAAGGCCGGTGCCGATTCCATCTACAGTTTTGTTCACGAACAATTCTCCTACCAGATCACCGCCTCCGAGCTTTGCCTGGCCGGCACGTGCGAACCTCTCTTCGATCCCTCGACGCCGCCAAATTTCTTCTTCTACCAGACCGGTGACGATCGTGAGCAGGCGTTCTTCGTGCAAGATAATGCGCACTTTGGCAACCTCACCCTGAGCGGCGGACTGCGTTTCGACCACTACAGCGTGCGCGTCACCAACTCGTCGTGGAGCCCGCGCTTTGGCTTTGCCTGGTACGTGCCGAAGCTAGGCCTCGTGTTTCGCGGATCCTACGATCGCGCCTTCGGCACGCCCGCCATCGAAAATCTTCTGCTCAGCACTTCGGCCCAGGCGCGCTCGCTCGACGGCGAAGTCGCTCAGCTTCCGGTGCGCCCTTCGCGCGCCAACTATTACGAACTCGGCGCAACAAAAGAATTCCTCCAGAGAGCGCACATCTCCGCCAACGTCTTTCAGCGCGACACGCGCAATTTCGCCGATGACGACCCGCTTCTCGATACGGGTATCAGCTTTCCTATCGCTCTCTCATCGGCGCGCATCTATGGCGCGGAGAGCCAACTGGCGCTGCCGCAGTGGGGCGCGTGGTCGGCCTGGTTCAACGAATCCTATATGGTCGCCTCAGCGCGCCTGCCAGTGGTTGGCGGATTATTTCTTGGTCCCGACGTTGCCGTTGAACTTAACTCCAATGCGCGCATCTGGGTTTCGCAAGATCAGCGCCACACCGCTCACGGCCAAATTCGTTATCAGCCCTGGTCGCGCTTCTGGACGTCGGTGGGCGCGTCGTACGGCACCGGGCTTCCCGCAGATTTGAATGGCGAGTCAACCCAGACTCTCATCGCCGAATTCGGCCAGGATGTGGTCAACCGCGTCAATCTCCCTGCCGGACGCGTCCGCCCTTCGTTGTCCATCGATCTTTCCGGTGCCGCTATTCTTTACCAGAAAGAGTCGCGCACCCTGCGCCTGCAAGGCGATATTCGCAACCTCAACGATCGCCTCAACGTCATCAACTTCGCCAGCCTCTTCTCGGGGACGGCCATTGCTTCTCCGCGCACCTTTTCGCTCCGCCTGCGGTTCGATTACTGACCGTTAAGGGGAGCAGCCCAATTTCTCAAAAGTGTTCATTTCTGAACAGACTTCGGAAGGCTGAAGGGGAATACTTTTCCACAACCCGAAATGTTATTTGAATGCAGGTCGAAGAGGAAATAGTTAGCCCGAACTAATATGCTCTTGTAGGTTGCACGGGGAGGACTATGCGTCTCGCGCTCGCCGCTGCGTAGGTTTCAAGGGAGGTTCGACCTTTTGGTGAGCGCGCTTGATCCGCGGATTCTGCTCGATGCCCTGAATCTTCAAACCGTTGACAGCCTTGCGGCGCCGGACTGCATCCAAGGGTTGGCGTTCAAAGCTGATAAAGGCCGCAAAACTCGCGCCCGCTGTGTTTTTGGGGGTAGGGGATGTACTGCATTTTTTTTCGGCACGTTTCTGTTCGCAGTCTTTGTCTGCTCTTGCTGGTTTGCCTGGCATGGCGGTCGTCCCTCGCGCAGGTCATCGTCTCCACCAGCCGCAACGATAACGTCCGGGACGGCGCCAATACCCGGGAAACATTGCTCTCCCCAGCCAACGTCAACAAAAATGGTTTCGGCTATCTCTTCAGCACTCCGGTCGACTATGTCGTGATGGCACAACCTCTCTACGTTCCGAACGTGAATATTTCGGGCAGTGCCCACGACGTCGTATACGTCGAAACGCAGGCCGATTCGGTCTATGCCATCGATGCCGAAAGCGGCACTCAGCTCTGGTGGGTCAACTTCACCAATCCAGCCCAAGGAATCGTCACCGCCCAAACCAGAAACAAGACCCTGCCGTGTGGCAACGGTTACGGTTACGAACAGGAAGGTATCGTCGGTACCCCAGTCATCGATCCCGACAACAGCACCATGTATCTCGTTGCCAAGACTGTGGTCAACGGAACGGTGGAGCATAACCTCCACGCGCTCGATATCACCACCGGCAATGATCGCCCCGGCAGCCCGGTTCAAATCGTAGCGCAAACGACCTATGGGTCTAAGGTCACCAACTTTAACAGCCTCCACCAGAAAAACCGGCCCGGCCTTCTGCTTCTGAACGGCACGATTTACCTGGCATTCGGCTCCAACGGCTGCAACGATGACAATAGCGGCTGGCTGCTCTCCTACGACGAAAGCACCCTCGCGCAACTCGCCATCTTCAACACTTCGCCCGACCACGGACTAACTTCGATCTGGCAGACGGGCAACGGCATCGCCGCCGACGAGAGTAACAACATCTATGTGGAGACGGGCGAGTCCTGCGATACCTGTTACAACATCCCGCAAGGCGCGACTTACAGCAATACCGTGCTCAAGCTAACTCCCGACTTAACCGTCGCAGATTATTTCACGCCCTTCGACGTGCAATTTCTCAACAGCAACGATTTGGATTTGAGCTCCACCGGAGTTCTCATCCTCCCCGACCAAGCCGGAACTTATCCCTATGAACTGGTCGCCGGCGGCAAGCAGGGCTTCGTCTATCTCCTTGATCGCGATGATATGGGAGTGTTCCACCCATCTTATGATCAAGACATCGAAGAATTCTCGCTGATTCCAGGGGAAGAAACCACCCAGGTTAAAGACGTCTTATTCAGCTCACCGGCGTACTGGAATAACACCGTCTATTTCGCGCCCGATGACTCTCCGCTCCTGGCTTATCCTTTGTCTAACGGATCACTGGGCACTCCCTTCACGACGGTCCAGAAATATACCGGCGCTCACTCCCCATCGATCTCCGCGAACGGCGACAGTAACGGGATCGTCTGGGACATAACAGGCGGGAATTTGTATGCCTTCAATGCCACGACTTTGCAAATGCTTTACGCCACCAATCAGATTAAGACGCGAGACGCCTTGCCGCTGGTCGGACATTTTGTCACTCCGACCATCGCCAACGGCCGAGTCTACGTAGGGACGCAAAATAGTCTCGTAGCCTACGGATTATTCCAGGTGATCAACATCACCGGCGGCAGCACGCAGACGGCTACCGTAGGCACTGCGCTGGCCGCGCCCATCCAGATTCATGCCGTCGATCCATACTCCGGAAATCCGGACGCGGGCGTTACCGTGACCTTCAGCGATGGCTGCATCAAGGCCGGCAGTTCGAGCTGCGGCAGTTTCAATCCTTCTTCCGTTCTCACCGACGCCAACGGCAACGCCTCGACTACTTACACGGTTCCGCGAAAAGCGGGTACCTATACGCTGACGGTTTCGGGGACAAGTTCGGGCCTAAACTTCGCAAATGGCACCACACCTGCGACCGCTACTGCCGGTGCGGCCACGCATCTGATTGTCTTCAGCGGATCGAAGCAGACCGGCGATGAAGGATCTACTCTTCCCAACCCTTTGGCAGCCCAGGCCCAGGACGCCTACGGCAACGGCGTCTCGGGAATCACCATCAATTTCGCCGCCAACAACGGGGCTGTTCCCAGCCAGTCATCCGCGGTCAGCGGCGCTAACGGACAGGCTTCCATTACTCTGCAATTGCCGAATGCCGCGTGCACGGTTACGGTCACGGCCAGTTCCACCGGTTTCAAGAACGTCGTCTTCACCGAATACACCGTTGCCGGAGGCAGCCGCCTATTCGGGGCAACCTCAGTAGCCGCGCCGCTGCACTGGCGACCTACTAAACCTTGAACCACGAAAGGACACGAGGTATCACGAAGTTTTCGCCGATTGACTTCCCCTTGGTTTCGCGGGAAACTCGCTCTGAGCCTGCGTTCTCCCCCATACCGGCAGGCTGCCGAGGCCATGGTGTTCCCGCAGCCTATGTCGAGGTCCGAGTTCGGCCCTGACGACTCGCGTGTCAATGATGGTTTTGGTGGCGATCCTCTTGGCGCTGAACCGCGCGGCGACGGTCCGCACTGCGACGATTCGTCTCCCCCGGACCCGACCCGCACCCTCGAGCAGCACCTGCTCGCCGGCTTCCCACCTGACCTGGCTCTCGATTTAGTGCTCAACGAAGTAGTGGTGCATGCCGTGGAGGCCACTCATGCCGTGGCCGGCGCTCTCGCGCTGATGCGCGACGGACAAATGGTCTGCCGCGCTGCCACCGGACAACTCGCGCCAGACCTCGGCATCCCTCTTAACGCGCGCGACGGTCTCTCCGGAGCCTGCCTCGAAACTCGTCAGCCGCAGCTTTCCGTCGATACCGAATTCGATCCACGCGTCGACCCCGCCGTCTCGCGCCGCCTCGGCATCCGCTCCATCCTCATCGTTCCGGTGTTTGACAGCAGCGAAAAAAACGCTCAATTTGCCGGCGTTCTCGAAGTTTTCTCCTCATCGCCCGCTGCCTTTTCGCACAAGGATCAGGTATTGCTGGAAGGTTTCGCCGCAGAATGCGCCCGCATTCGTCAAGCTGCCGTCGAACTGAATCGGCGCCAACCTGCCGCAGCGATGCCTCTTGCCGAGTTGATTCTGCCCGGTTCCGCTGTTCCAGTGGCTGTCGAAGCCAGCCCGCCACTTACGCCGCGCCCACGTTATGAAACCTGGACACTGGCGCTCGGAGGCCTGGCGATCTTCGCCATCATCGCCGTCAGCTTCCTCATCGGCACCCGAATCGGATGGCTGCGCTACGGGGCACCCCAAGTCGCGCTGTCTACAGCCACGACGAACAGCCCAGGCGCGGCTGCGAACTCAAATTCCTCCGCGAAAGCAGCGCTAGTAAAACCTCCGGAAAATGCTACGGATAAAACGTCGCGAGCCTCCAAGCTACACTCGACTCCATCGGCTGAGCCAACCGACGAACTGGTCGTCTATGAAAAAGGCAAAGTCATTTTTCGCATGAAGCCGACGCCTGCCAAGGCCAGTTCGCCCAAGCAGCTCCAAATCATATCCAACGCCAAAGCAAACGATTCCACCCAAGCGGATACCGCGGATGACAATGCCATTGTCCAGGCATCGTCCACAACCAAGCTCACATCAACCGCCAGCGTCTGGCTCTCTCCAACTCAAGCCGAAAGCCTTCTGCGCAGCCGCACTGAGCCCATATATCCCGCCGAAGCGCTCGCCACGCACCGCGCTGGCAACGTGGTTCTAGAAGTTGAAGTAGCTGAAGACGGCTCGGTCTCAGGCATCCGCACTCTGAGCGGAGACCCTGTATTGGCGAGTGCTGCCACCGAAGCAGTCCGCAACTGGCGCTACCAACCCTATCGCCGCCACGATCACCCCTCACCATTTCAAACGGATGTAACTCTAACGTTTAATCTCCCTAACTAAAACTTCGGACTCGCCGCGGTCTTTGCTTTTCCTTAGCTTCTATGTTTCCCTGACTTTTGCTTTTCCTTGGTTTTGATTTCCCGCGTTGCTTGCACTCGTCCAATCGGCAATCACCCTCTGCTTGCCATTTACTCCATCTCCGCGCGAAACTGCTAATGATCCCATGAGACTCCTGGCGCGCTTTCTTCTGTCGGCCAGCGACACTGGCCACTTCCCTGCACCGACCATTCCAGAGATCGCCTTTCTAGGACGATCGAACGTCGGGAAATCAAGCGTCATCAACTCTCTCCTGGGCGCGAAGCTGGCGCGCACCAGCAACACGCCCGGACGGACCCGCAGCATCAACTTTTATGAGGTGCGGAAGGCGGGACAACCTCATCCGGAGTTGCGCTTCGCCGATCTTCCGGGGTACGGCTACGCGAAGGTTTCGCGCGCAATCTCCGAAGACTGGGCGCGCTTCGTCGATCCCTATCTGCACCAGCGATCAAATCTGGCGTTGTGCCTCGCTCTCGTCGATTCGAACATCCCTCCACAGGAAAGCGACCGGCAATTACTGGAATTTCTAGCGGCCAAAGGACGTCCGCATGTGATCGTAGCCACAAAATGCGACCGTCTATCCGGCAACCAAGTGCGGCATGCGATGGATGCTCTCGGACGAGCCTACAGCGGCGTCCCGATCATTGGCTTTTCGGCTAAAACCGGGACTGGCAAAGAGGAACTCTGGCAACAGATTCGGGCGGCGGCCGCGGGCAAAGTTCAACCGGCCTAGCCGAAATACCTCTCGACACCCGCGTTCTCGCCCTAAAGTTTCCACCGCAATATTCCGATCAACTAGGGGTAGCACTTTGTCAGGAGGCGTCGTGGATCCGCACATACATCCTGATCTACCCGGCGTGTCGCCCGACCCCAACAAGGGAGACGAGGCCGCGAACTATCTTCGCCGGCTAAAGGCGAATTTAACGCCGCCGAAACCGCCGGAGGGCCCCGCCAACGCCAACGGCGCAGCCGCAAAACCTGCGATCGACTGGAAAGAGCGCCGCCAGAGTCCTCGGCTTCGTTGCTCCGGTAGCGCCGAATTTCGCGTCGCTGGAAACGACATCCGCATGTGGGGAACGCTCACCGATATCAGCCTGCACGGTTGTTATGTCGAAATGAACACCACCTTCCCCGTGGGCACAAGAGTCGACTTGGTTCTCAAGTCGTTCGGTATACGTATCCATTCCCCCGGCACAGTTCGCGCCACTTACCCATTTCTCGGAATGGGGATCAGCTTCAATGATATCGACATCGAAGAGCAGCAGCGCTTGAAGCAGTTGCTGGCCGCGCTGACCGGGCAAAAGGAGTTGGTCCTTAATGGAGCTGCTAATGGAACGGGTGATGAGCCATCCACTAAAGAGACTTTGGCCGCCACCGACCTGCCCGCCTTTTTCGACGCGGTGACCGAGTTGTTTCAGAAACAGCAACTGCTCTCGCGCGAAGAGTTCTACCAGATCGCCAAACGAGTTCGCCGGCCTTGATCCCGCCACGAGGGATCATCAGACTGGCAACCCGTTTGGCGGGCTCCGGACAGGTGATTACCCTGGTGACTGGTTCCCGCACGCGGCGGGACATTTCATCCTTTATCATTAAAGGCCTATGGCCAAATTTCTGGTGACGGGAGCTGCCGGCTTCATCGGTTCATCACTGGTGCGCGCCCTACTGGAGCGCGGCGACGAAGTTCGCGGCATCGATAACTTTTCCACTGGCCGCCGCGAAAATCTGACCGAGGTGCTCAAGCAGATCGACTTCCGCGAAGCTGACCTTCTTGATCTGAATGCCATGCACAAGGCGTGTGCGGGCATCGACTACGTCCTGCACGAAGCAGCCATCCCCTCCGTGCCGAAGTCAGTCCTCGACCCGATCGGCAGCAATCGCGCCAACATTGACGGCACGGTCAATCTTCTGGTCGCGGCCCGCGACGCAAAAGTGAAGCGCGTGGTCTATGCTGCCTCATCTTCGGCCTATGGCGATACGCCGACGCTTCCGAAACACGAAGCGATGACGCCCAATCCCATCTCGCCGTATGCGGTTGCCAAGCTGGCCAGCGAACTTTATATGATTTCGTTTTTCCGCTGCTACGGCCTCGAAACCGTCTGTCTCCGCTACTTCAATATTTTTGGCCCGCGCCAGGATCCTTCTTCGCCCTACTCCGGCGTGCTTGCCAAGTTCAGCATGCAGATGTTGCGCGGAGAACAGCCGACCATCTTCGGCGATGGCGAAACCAGCCGCGATTTCACCTACATTGATAATGCCGTCTCCGCCAATCTGCTCGCCTGTTCGGCGCCCGCAGCCGAGTGCGCCGGTCGCGTCTTCAACTGCGCCACCGGACGCCGCATCACGCTCAATGAAACTTTCGCCGCCCTGAAACCACTCACTGGCTACAAGGGCGAGGTCACGTATGCTCCCGAGCGCGCCGGAGACATCAAGCATTCTCTCGCCGATATCACCCAGGCGCAGAAGCACTTAGGGTACAAAGTTCTAGTGAACTTTGAAGACGGTCTGCGCCGCACGGTGGAGTGGTACAAAAGTCAGAAGCAGCCAGTCGGAGCGTAAGCGACGCGCGGTATGGCTGTCGACTCCGCCACTGCGTCGTTAAACCGGCCGTCCGTCGGATGCTGAGTCTCCCGACTGCCGATCCCTGGCATGCTGCCAATTGATGAGTTGATTGAGGTCGTAGCGAAACGGCCCATAGGCGCGAAAAGTTTTCTCGTCAAACAACCGTTTGGCGCCGCAACTAAGACACACTTGGTACGAATAACCCCGCACGCCTATCGGCCAGCTCATCCGGCTATGCCAGCACCCTCGGAAGGCCATCGCGGCGGCTCCCGCCAATGTAGTCGCCACCACTCCCGGCCACCACCAACTCGATTTCTTGCCTACGTGAGGTTTTCCCTGCTCTATAAGATCGCTCATCAATCTTGAAACCTGATTCCTTCGGCGTTCGGCTGCCATTTTCAAGATAGGACGAATCGCGAGGAAGGGCAAAATCTTAAGGGTCGTAGCTCAGAACGTGCCGCACTCCCGACACCCTGTCCGGCATCGACAGGACATACAAGACACCCCAGAAGGACGTGTACTACCGGACATTGCGATACCGCCCCAAAGACTATTACGCTCGACCTTGGACCTCTGTCGAACCAAGGCCGCCAATGAGCCTGGCATCGGTCCAGAGCTACGATTACAGAATTACGAAAAGAGCGATAAACACAGGTCTTTTCGACTGTTCCGCGCAGCGATGAGTGCGATCGAATGAGTGCCTATCCAACCAGTGCCGACCCTGCGACAGTCGATCCCGCGACTGGCGACCCCGGCTCTCCATTGCAGCAGGGCAACCTCGTCCTTGAATCGATCGCGCGCCAGGAGGCGATGCGCGCGCTGCTCGCCTTCTCAGAACTCCACGAACAAATTCGCAACCGCCGCATCGCCACGGGCCGCGAAGCCGATCGCGACCTCTTCGAGACCGAACGTTTCATTCTCGATGAAGTTTTGCAACTGATCTGCGATCGCGTGCAGACCATCACCCAGGCCGACGCCGTCATAGTCGCGCTGGCGGAAGAATCAGAAGCGATGCGTTCAGCGGACGACAGAAAGTCGCGCGCAGCCATCCCGCAACTGCTCTGCCGCGCCGCCGCCGGACCACTTGCCGTCACGCGTGGCGTTCATCTCATCGCCGAATCCGAGTTCCTGCAGGATGGTCTCGACACCGGCCGCATCCTTCGTTGCGACGATGGTGAAATCGATGCCCGCGTCGAACTCGATTTCGCCCACGCGCTCGGCGCTCGCTCTACCGTGCTCGTTCCCCTCCGCGGACGCCGCGAGCAAATCGGCGTCCTGCAGGCCTTTGCGCGCGCTCCATGGGCCTTCACCGATCAGGACGTTCGCTGCTTCGATCTCTTCGCCGAGCTAGTTCTCTCCGCGCTTAAGCCCGAGGACGAAGACCGACGCATTCACTGGCTGTCGGACGTCGCCGATGAAGTGCTGCAAGCGAAACGTCCCGCAACCACGCCCATCGCCGCCTTGGCAGAAAGTGAGATCGCCGAAATCGAGCCGGTCATCATTCCGGAGACGGCTCCCGCTGCGTCACCTCTCTCGACGACCAAGACGTTCTTTCACGGTGCGCTCGCAGTTCCACCACCGGTGACGCCGGAAGAGCCTGCGCTCATTCCCGCCGTCGCGGACGAGCCACCGCAAAAGTCCAACTGGCTGCTCGCTTCAGAGAGTCCCTTAGACGACACCGCGTCGGACCTTGCATCCGACTTCACTTCAGAAATAGTGCCCGACATCGCCGGCGACTCCTACGCGAGTTCCGACGAGGAAGCACCAACCAAGCCGCGCCTCTTAGCCTTTCTGCCTAACCTTCCTCTCCCTGGCAGGAATCTTCCGGGCCTGAGCGTGGTTCTGGCCTTGGTCATCGTCGCCGCGCTCTTCTCTGCCGGAGCCTGGTGGGGACTCGAAAATCACGGAGCGACCACCGTCAAGGCCGTGGCCGGCAAGGTTGATTCTTTGCCTGCGTCAGTGACCGCGCCGCCCGCGCCCTCGAGCGTTGTCTCGCCCGCCGTCGCCGACAATCTGCTTACTCCGGCGAAGCTCGATCCCGATTCTTCGACGCTCACCGCGGTTCCCGACAGTAAGCTCGCGGCGCTGCCAAAAATCACCGGCCTGCGCCACTGGACCTCATCGATCGGCAGCACCGTCGTCATCGACATGGAAGATCAGGTTCCCTATGAAGTGCACCGCCTCATGTCGCCTGAGCGCATCTACTTCGATCTGCACGACACGGCACTTGCGGCCGATCTCGATGGTAAGACGATGGACGTAGGCGACGCATCGCTGACCCGCGTGCGCATCGCACAGCCCGTCGCGGGCGTCACTCGAATCGTCCTTGACACGAAGGATGGATCGAACTTCTCCGTCAGCATGGAGTCGAATCCTTATCGCCTGATAGTCGAACTGCGTGGCAGCGAACGGACTCTGATGGCGAAGCAACTCGCTCCGAAAGCCGCGACGCCGAAACTAACGCCCGTGAATTCGGCAACCATTGCACTGGCTTCGGCTCCCGCCGCGGCTTTGGCTGTGAAAGCGCCTGACCAGTCTTCAATCCCGGCAAAGACCGGTAAATTTCGCATCGTGCTCGACGCCGGCCACGGCGGCTGGGATCTCGGCACGGTCGGCCATCAGGGAGTTGTAGAAAAGGATCTCGTACTCGACGTTACCGCGCGTCTCGGCAAGTTGCTTGAATCGCGGCTCGGCTCCGAGGTCGTCTTCACGCGCACCGACGACAGTTACCTGCCGCTTGAACAGCGCGCGGATATCGCGAACCAGGCGCAAGCCGATCTCTTCGTCTCGGTGCATGCCAACTACAGCACCTCTGCCGAAGCGCGCGGAGTTGAGACTTACTACTCGAATCTCTTTTCTGCTCCCGGATCGCGCGAGCTCGAAAAGCACGACGATGGAAGCTTCCCGAAGCTCACGCCTGTCTCGCTCTCGCCCGGAGCGTTACACGAAAAGATTGCTGAATCGGAGCGCCTTGCAGCCAGCGTGCAGCGCGCGCTCTACTCCACGCTGTCGGCGTCGAGCCCTGGCATTCGCAATCGCGGCATCAAAGACAAGCCTTTCGTCGTGCTGACCGGTACGACCATGCCCGCAATTCTTTCCGAAATTTCTTTTGTCAGCAGTCCGGCGGATGAGCGCAACCTGCAAAATCCCACCTACCGCCAGCAAATCGCCGAAGCGCTCTATCAAGGCATATCCCGCTACGAGCAAGCCGCGCCCCACGCCAAGGTAGCTCAGCTGCGGACGGCTGCCGCACGGCAGTAACCCCGACCTCCGGAAACTTTTCCAACAAAAATTTGTCATCCTGAGCGAAGCGAAAGGACCTGCTTCTCCTACCCGACACTGAAATGTGGGTACCCCCACCCCTCTGCTAGGTCTATTATTCGTTTGATCTTTTGCGGGGGGCTTGACAGCCGAGCCCCTGAAAACTCGCGTTTTCAGAGGGCCCGGGCTGGTGGGGGTCGGGCAGCTTCGAGAAACGGATAAGAAAAAGGCGCAGTCCCTTGACCGCGCCGAGGGAGCAAACGACCACTCAGGGCCGCGTAGCTCGTTGCTTAAACAATCTACGACAGGACTAATGCGGGAATCTGTTCAAAATTGCTCACTGGCAGGAGATTCGGCGGAGGGCCCCCTTCAACTCAGAGCTCCCCTTTGACTCTGGGCACCTACGGGGCGCTCGGTTGGGCGTTGCGCAGGGCGTCTTCCAGGGGTTGGTTGCTGGGCATGTTTTTTTCTACCACGCGCCAGCCGTCGTCGTAGCTGCGGAAGGCTACGGTGGAGCGGTAGTGGACTCCGCTGTCGTAGAGGGCTGCTCCTACCTGATTGATGGCGACCCAGCGCCAGGTGAATTCGACGTCGGCGAAGTTGCCGGCCTTGCTGATGCCGGCGATGCCGAGGAGTTCGCGGCGGGCTGCCTGGATGCCGATGGGTCCGTTGTTGGGCAGGGCGGTGGCAATCAGCGGGCGAATCGCGTCGACTCCGAGGGGCGTGAGGACTACGTCCCAGCAGGGCGAAGGGTCGACGTCGGCGGGACATTTTTCTTCGGTGGCCTGAATCCATCCGCGGCGCTGGAGGACCAGGGATTCGGGAGACGAGAAATCCTTATTGGAGACGATGCCCTGGCGCAGCCAGAACATTTGCGGAGATTTGAATTCGTCGGAGGCGGAGATCAGGTCGGCAGCCAGGCGGCGGGTCAGGAAGTCGCGGGGGGAGCAGGCGATGGTCGCGCAGAGCAGCAGCGCTAGTAGAAATTTTTTCGTCGTCGGCATTCAACGTTGATTGACTGGCACTCGCAGTTCGGCGAACTTTTCATTCCTGTGCTCCCGAGCAAACAGCAGGTCCTTCGCTTCGCTCAGGATGACAACTTTATTTTCAATGACAAATTTTAGTGGCGTTATCGGTGCGAGAGGATTTTAACTAATCG
>JBEKXO010000007.1:0-49053 GCA_049511995.1 Terriglobales bacterium | reverse complement strand
GAATTGTGAAATCAGTTGCCATGCTCATCCCCATTGCAAAAAAACATACCCCCAAGTCCACGAAGTATCACGGAGGCTTTTGCGTGGGAAACTTCCTTCGTGAACCTTGGTGCCCTTGGTGGTGAACGCTTTTCGAAAGCGCCTAAATGCCAGTCGAGCGTGTCGCCGCCACCCTCAAAATGTACAATAAATACAAGCCGAGGCTAACCAGATTTCATGTACGAAGTCACCGTTGAAGACACATTCGCCGCAGGCCACTACCTGCGCAACTACAAAGGCAAGTGCGAAAATCCGCACGGCCACAACTACAAGATTCGTGTGACCCTGGCCGGCTCCGAACTCGACAAAGCCGGCCTGCTGCTCGATTTCAAAGACCTGAAAGATGTGATGAAGCACGCCATCGACCGTCTCGATCACCAGATGATCAACGACATCGAGCCCTTCACCGTCATCAACCCCTCCGCCGAAAATCTGGCGAAATATTTTTACGACGAAACCAACACGCGCCTAAGCAGCGTCACCAACGGCAGGGTAAGAGTAAAAGACGTGACCGTCTTCGAGACCGACGTGACCACCGCTCGCTACTCGGAGTAGCAGTTGCCAGCTTCCAGTTGCCAGTTTCTCAACGCACTGATGGAGAAATCATGGGGCGATCCTACAAAGACCTCATCGCTTGGCAAAAAGCGATGGAACTGCTCACGATAACGTATAAGTCCACCGCACGCTTTCCAAAAGAAGAGCAGTTCGGACTAACTTCGCAACTGAGACGTGCAGCTGTTTCAATCCCAAGTAATATTGCCGAAGGGCAAGGTCGACTGTCGGAAAAAGAGTTTCGTCATTTTTTGGGTCTGGCGCGTGGGTCGTTAATGGAGGTCGAAACGCAGTTCCAAATAGCGCAAAACCTGGGGTACATTGAGGCCGAGCAAACCCTGGAGCTGTTAAGAATGTCCGCGGAAGTGGGGCGAATCCTAAACGGCCTGATGGCATCTATCTGCCAACTACCAGACACCGCGCTGTGACTGGCCGCTGGCAATCGGCAACTGAATTTATGCAGATTACCGAAATCTACAAATCGCTCCAGGGTGAATCCACCCACGCCGGCCTGCCCTGCGTCTTCGTGCGCCTCACCGGATGCAACCTGCGCTGCTCCTGGTGCGACAGCGAATTCAGTTTCTATGGCGGAAAAAAGATGGCGCTCCAGGAAGTGCTCACTGAGGTTGCGCGGCTCAGTCCGTCCGGAGGACTAGTCGAGATCACCGGCGGCGAACCCATGTTGCAGGAGCGCGAAGTGATCCCATTGATGGAGCAACTCCTCGACGCCGACTATCAAGTCCTGCTAGAAACCAGCGGGGAGCGGCCCCTGGCGCGGGTTCCAAAGCAAGTCATCAAAATCGTAGACGTAAAATGTCCCCACTCCGGCGAACCCGACACCTTCGCGATCGAAAATCTAAACGCGCTCCGCCCGCACGACGAACTGAAATTCGTCCTGACCGATCGCACCGACTACGAATTCGCCCGCGACTTCGTTCTAGAACACAACCTCGCCGAGCGCGTCCACGCCATCCTGTTTTCTCCAGCCTTCGAAAAAACCGCCTGTGGCACGCGCGACACCTCGCACTGCCAACTCGATCCGCAAGAGCTAGCCCAATGGATTCTCGAAGACAATGTCCCCGCCAGACTAAGCCTGCAAATTCACAAACTAATCTGGGACCCCGCTGCGAAGGGCGTCTAGACTTGATTTGGATTTATCATCCCGTTTTAAAATTTGTCATCCCGAGCGGAGCGAGGGATCTGCAGCTCCCAGCGAAAATGCAGATCCCTCGCTCCGCTCGGGATGACAAACTCATCTAAGGATTGAAGTACGCCTTCCTACGCCGTCTTCGCCGCAATCCGATTTTCCGCCCGCAGGTGCGCCACCACCAGCCGTATATCCTCAAAACTGACATAAGGCGGCACCGCGTCCTTAATATCTTTCAGCCGCTCCACTCCCTGCTTCAGGCAAGCCGCCTCAATCAGCGGCTGCGCGTCCGGAGAAATCCACTTCGCATCCAGCTTGATTTGCCCGCTCTCGACCAGGCTCGCCACCGTGCACACCACCGTCGAAAGCTGCCGCGCCCGTATGCGCGCAATCTCTTCAAAGCTCCGCCCCTCATTCAACAGCCGCAGCGTCTGCTCTGCCGGAGCCGCCTCCCTCGCCACCACCGGCGCCGCCCGCGCTCCTCCGCCAAAATTTCGCAGAGCCTGCAGAATCTCCGCCCCATACACATCCGCCTTCTTCTCGCCAATGCCCGCAACCTGCTTCAACTCCGCAAAATTCGTAGGACGCCGCCGGCACAACTCCTCCAGCGTGCTGTCGTGCAAAATAATGTACGCGGGCACTTTATTCTCCCGCGCCATATTGCGCCGCCATTCGCGCAAATATTCCGCCAGCGCCGGATCAGCCTCCACCTTCGTCGCCTCGCGCCCACGCGGCGTCTCTTCCCCAAACAACGGTCCCTCAAGCGACGCAGAAGACGCAAACGCCGATGAAAAAGACGCCCGCGAGAAAGTCCGCTTGCGCGCCGCCACTGGAGGCAACTCAACCCGCTTCGCCTCCCGCTTCAACCACTCCGGGCGCGCATTGCAATTGTCGCAATTCCCGCAACTCTCCCACTTCGGGGTCTCGCCAAAATGCAAACAGATCTGCCGATGCCGACAGCCAGACGAATCCGCAAACCGGCTGATCACACGCTTCCGGTCGCGCGCCCGCTCACGCTCCGCCTCATCCGAAATCCTGCCGTTGAAATAGTCCAGCAGCACATGATCCTGTTTCTGCCACAGCAGCACGCAATCCGCCGCGCGCCCGTCGCGCCCCGCGCGCCCCGCCTCCTGGTAATACTGCTCAATCGACTGCGGCAGCGACAAATGAATCACCGCCCGCACCGCCGGTTTGTTGATGCCAAGGCCAAACGCGATCGTCCCCACCAGCACCCGCACTTCGTCCGACATCCAGCGTTCCTGATTCTGCCGCCGCATCGGCGTTTCCATCTTCGCGTGATAAGGAATCGCCGCAATCCCGCTCTCCTCCAGGTATTCGACCGTCTCCTCCACGCGCCGAATCGTCGGCGAGTACACAATCACGCTTTCTCCCGCATACTGCCGCAGCGCACGCCCGAGCAACTCCATCTGCGTCCGCGCCTCGCATTCATGCACTACGTAGCGCAAATTCTCGCGATGAAAGCTCGCGATATAGCAATCCGGCTGGCGCATCTGCAACTGCTTGATAATGTCGTGCCGCACCTGCCGCGTCGCGCTCGCCGTAAACGCTGCAATCGGAAGCGTCGCAAAACTGGCGCGCAGCCGGCTCAGCAGCCGATAGTCCGGACGAAACTCATGCCCCCACTCCGAAATACAATGCGCCTCATCCACCGCAAAAAAGCCGACCGGAACCTTCGCCAGCCACTCAAAAGTATTTCCCGCCGCCAGCCGCTCCGGTGAAAGATAAAGCAGCCTATACTCGCCACGCGCCGCGTTCTCCATCACCTGCCGCCGCTCCGCCGGACTCTGCGTACTATTAATCACCGCCGCCGGAATCCCCATCTGCGCCAGTTGCGCCGCCTGATCCTGCATCAGTGCAATCAGCGGAGACACCACCACCGCCGTCCGCCCCGAAATCACCGCCGGAAGCTGATAGCACAGCGACTTCCCGCCTCCCGTCGGCATCACCACGCAAGTGTCGTGCGCCGCCAGCACACTGCGTATAACATTCTCCTGCTTGGGACGAAACTGGTGATATCCCCAATAGCGCCGCAGCACGTCAGCGAGATTTGGAATGTCGGGCATTGTTCGGAGTATAGCGTTAGGCTTGCCCGGATCAACCGTTAAGGAAGGCGGCGCCTGGTTCTACTGATCGGGGTCTCCAAGCACGTCAGTTAGGAACTGCCGCACCACAGACGCCTTGACTACTTGTTCAACGGTTCCGTCTTTGTAGCAGGACGTGCAGACGCCTGCGAAACTCAGCCTCGGAGCCCATATGATCTGCTTCTCGTCAGATTTGGCCCAAACAGCAGCCCCGCTGATTCCCTTCGGGTGTTTGCCGTGTTTTCCCAGTTCATAGGGGATCAGATAATGCCGATCAGGGTTGAAGCCTCCAAAATACTTACCGCTGGCAGACGAAAGCACCGTTCCGCTGAACGCCATAGGGGTCAAGAGCACAGATTGTTCCACGACGGTGCCAACCTGCCTCGCGAATCTGGGCGCGATGGAGACGGGGTAGCCCATTCCGACTACAATGTCACCCTCCGGCGGATCGACCCATGTACTAGCGATGTCGAAGAATTCCAAATTTGGGCCCAGGGCGTCCGGCTTTATCGTAAGAATGGCAAGATCTTCCGACTCGCAGCGGTAGATGCGAGCGTCTTGGTCATTCAACGGTACTGCCCTCACGCCCTCTTGCATCGTAATATCAGAGGTGCGTTTGGTCTTAAGTTCACCCACCTGCCGAACGAAAAAACTTAGGTTTTGTGGCTGCGCTTCTGCCAATACATGCTTCGCAGTGAGGACGACGTGATGTTTACCCCAAATTCCCGCGCTGCCAGTTCCAGGCGCCTCCTCTTCTTTTCCCCGTAAGCCGGTCGCGGGGTCGATCCCATGTGTAACGATTGCGCGGTTAGATATTCCGACAGTGTGCGACCAAAGTCTCTCGACTCCTGCGCCATCAGCCATTGACTCGATGATGCCCATCCAGTCTCTTATTGCCCGCAAGTCTTAATTCTAATCCTCGAGACAACGAAGAACTATCGCGACAGACCTAGAATTGAAGACTTGACGGCAGAAAAACGAACAACCATCGGGATAATCTCCGACACCCACGGGCTCCTGCGTCCGCAAGCCCTCGAAGCCCTCCGAGGGTCCGATCGCATCCTCCACGCCGGAGACGTAGGCGCTCCCGAAATTCTCGAAGCGCTAAACCAAATCGCGCCCGTGACCGCCATCCGCGGCAACGTCGACACTGAGCCATGGGCAAGCACTTTGCCAATCACCGAAGTCGTCGAAATCAGCGGCATATCGATCTACATGCTGCATGACCTAGCCCAACTCGACCTAAAGCCCGAGGCGGCCGGATTCCGCGTAGTGGTCTACGGTCACAGCCACAAGCCCAAGATCGAAGAAAAAACGGCGTCATCTATTTCAACCCCGGCAGCGCTGGGCCGCGGCGCTTTAGCTTGCCCGTGAGCGTGGGAAGGCTGATGATCGCCGACGGAGAAGTGCATGCGGAATTGATCGAGTTGAAAACCTAAGGACGTTTGTCAGCAAGAAAAAAGGCCGACTCGAAAGCCGGCCTTCTCACTAATTCCAACCTTTCGCGGACAAGAGTGTCCGCGCCACACTACAACTACTTCTTCGGCGCGATCGCGTCCTTCGCGGCCTTCGCCACGCGGAACTTTACCACTGTCTTCGCCTTGATCTGAATCGGTTCGCCGGTCTGCGGATTGCGTCCCATGCGTGCCTTGCGATGCGCCTTCACCAGGCGGCCCAGGCCGGGCACAACGAACACACCATTCTTCTTCGTTTCTTTGATTGCCGTGTCGGCCAGGTGCTCCAGAAAAGCGGCGGCCGTCTTGTTGTTGAGTTCGAGCTTCTCGGCCAGGTGCCGAGTGAGTTGCGTCTTAGTCATACCAGAAGCCATGAATTCCTCCTTCAGGGAACTTACTTAATTTGCGTGTATCGAACGAATACTAACGCACCGCACTGTGGAAAAGTAGCATTTTGTGCAGATTTTATGCGGTTCCCAGTAAGTTACCCCTCCAAAATGCCCGGAAAATGGCCCTCGGACAGCCAAAAAGTGTCAAAATGGCCGATTTCGAGGCGGAATCGGCTGCCAGGCAGCTTCCTCCGCCTCCTCACAAACGTCGCCCCCGCATTACCGCTACCGCCGATCCCTCCGCCAAAAAGGCCGACTGTGGCCTGCCAGCGAGCACCGCTGCCATTTCTTTTCCGTAAAACTTCTTGGCGTAGCCGTCAAATTCGCCGCGCCGCACTTGCCACACTTTCCATGCCGGATGCGTCACGCGATATTCCACGCAACCGCCATCGCGCTGCGCCGCATATCCCCAATAATGCTCCATGATGAACTGCTCCGCCGAGCCCTCCCTTGGCAGTTCAGAATTGCCTTCGGTTTCAACCTTGATGGAGTCCCAGCCTTTCCCGCTCCGCCATCGGTATGCCACGCTCAAACCGTCATCGCCGACCGGTCGAACTTCATGCCCCATCGGCGCCGCCACATAATTCTCGTTATAGAAGACGTGCGCGACGAGAGCAATCATGCGCCGAGGCACCGTTTCCTGTATGAACACCACGCCGCGCCGAACCTCGCTCCCCACGCGCCGCCGCACATAAAATCGCAGATTCACCTCCTCGAAATTCGAGTGCATGGGAATCGCCAGCCATCCGAACATTCTGGTTCGAAGAAAGCGAAATCCGACGAGGCTGACAAACACTTTGCCATTCCAGCAATCCAGCTCAGTTCCAGAAGGAACAAACGGAAGAAGCAGACGGCCGTCCACTTCATAATTCAGCATGGCAAGATGCCGCCAATATGCAGTAAGAAAGATTTTGTCCGAGCTCACCAATCTAGGATGGTCAGCCGAAGCGCCCGATGCAAGAGAAATAAGCGCCGAGGTGTGTTATGAGAACTGGCAACTGGCAACTGAATTCCTACGGATCGTACACCGCGCTCCCCATCCCGGCCTGACGCGCGGATTCCTGCATCTGCGCAAGCTTCCTCTTCTGCTCTTCGAGCTCCTGCTGCATTTGCGCAACCGCCTCCTGCTTCTTCGCCTGGTTTTCGTTGTGTTGGATGCCGTTGCTGTAGAGGCTAGCGTTGACGTAATGAATCGACTCGTTGAGCTTGTCGATCTGCGCCTGCTGCGCCGCAATCGCGTTTTTCTGCGCCAATATCCGGCTCTTCCACTCTTGCGCCGACGGCGCCTCCGACGACTGCCCACCGGCAGCCGCAGTCGCCGACGCCGGCTTCATATTCCCTTCGCTCTCGGTGGACGCCGGTTCTACCCTCGCCGGAAGATCTTCGTTCGTAATGACCTTCTGCTTCGGCTTAGATGACGCGGACGACGCGGCCTTCGCCTGCTGCTTCTCCCGATTCTCTCTCGCCACATCGCCGAGCGACTGCCCATAAGCCACCGCCCCGATCAGCAGCACGCCAGAAAAAACCTTTAGCCCCAGTCCCCGCATAGAAGCTCCCACGTAGAGCGATTCACACTCAGTCGCCGGCGCCACGCTCTTTCGCGCTACGGATCGTACACGACCGTATGCATCCCCGCATGCCGCGCCGCATCCTGCATCTGATCGAGCCTAATCTTCTGTTCACTAAGCTGTTGCTGCATTTGCGCCACCTGTTGCAGTTGCCGCGCCTGATACCGGTTAAACGGCTGCTCCGCCTGTACATTCCCATTCGCCAGTCGAATTGACGCCTGCAGTTGATCGATCCGCGCCTGCAAATTCGCCATCTTGGTTTTCTGCGCCACGATCTGCCTCTTCCACTGCTCAGCCGCACGCTCCTCCGCTGCCCGCTGTTGCGCATAGTGCCGCTCTGCCGCCCGGCTCTCCGCCGTCTTACCGCTCGTTATTCCGTTAGCGGCCGCGCTCGCCGTCGCATCAGCGTTCGCACTCGCTGCCGGTGCCGTGCTCGTCGTCGGATCAGCGTTCGGGTCCTTCGGCAGATCCTTATTTGTAATCACCTTCGGCTTGGGCGTCGGTGCCGACGCATCCCCGGCATTCTGCTTCTCACGATTTTCGCGCGCGACATCTCCAAGTGACTGGCCAAATGCCGCCGAGCCCATCAACAATGCGATAGCCACGACGTTCAAGAACCACGTTCCCAGACGCCTCATATCCATCTCCCGCGCGCGTTGCGCAGTGCTCTTTCAATGCTAGCTCCGTTCCCTCCAATCCGTATCAACCCCAGGTAACACACGCCTAAAACGAAAGTGCTGCGCGATCATGGCCAACCGGCCATCTCCAAAACCTTCTCCCGAGCCATCCCTCCCTCCCGCAAATGCCGCAGGCTAAGCGCATCGTGCCGCTTCGCCAACCGCACTCCAGCCGCGTCAAGCACCAGTTCGCAATGAAAATAATCCGGCGCAGCCAGCCCCAGCGCTCGCATCAGCAACATTTGCCGCGCCGTTGACTTCAGCAAATCCGCGCCCCGCACCACCTCCGTGATCTGCATCGCCGCATCATCAACCACGACTGCAAGCTGATATGCCGGAACATCGTCCCGCCGCCACACCAGAAAATCTCCAAAATCCCGCCCCGCCACATAGCGCTGCGCACCGAGATTCAAATCCGTAAACTCAATCGCCTCGCCATCCGGCACACGAAACCGCCAATTCACGCCCGCCGGATCGAGCAGCTCAGCCGCCGAGCGTCCACGACAAGTCCCCGGATACACCGGCTCATCATCGGCGTCGCCCTCATTCGGAGCGCTCGCCGCCTGCGCCAGATCCTTCCGCGAACACACGCACGGATAAATAGATCCTCTCTCGCGCAGCCGCCGCCAAGCCTCCAAATAATGCGCCCGGCGCTCACTCTGCGCGTAAGGACCATACGCCCCGCCGCAATCCGGCCCCTCGCTCCACCGAATTCCCAGCCAGCGCAAATCTTCTATCATCGCCCGGGCAAACTCCGCCCGCGAACGTTGCGGATCCAAATCCTCATTCCGCAGAATCAAAATTCCCTGATTCCCGATCGCCCGTTGCGCCGCAATCCAAAACGTCCGCGCATGGCCAACATGCAACAACCCCGTGGGCGAAGGCGCCAGCCTTCCGCGATACCCAACCTGCGAATTCGGGAAAAGACTACGCCGTTCCTCGTCCATGAACGCATTCTAGTGTGGCGGCAACCCGAGACGTGTGGCCGGCCGCACGCTGTGTCTGGCGCGGCACACCGCATCGCGCTTCATTAAGTCCTAAGTCTCGCCCCATCAACATTCACAGAATTGGCCGTTCTCCTGCCCTATCACTTCCGACTGCGCCAGCCGCAGAGGAGGTGACACCGTGACAACCGCTTGGAAATCCGAATCCGATAACAAGAAACCGACCACCAATAAACTTGCGAACCAACCCACCCACACAATCTCCGGGACAACGCTCTCGTCCTGGTCGCGTCAGCAGAAATTCGCCATGATCGCCGGCTTCGCCATTCTCGCCGTTCTGCTCGCCGCCAGCGCCTGTTCGAAGCAATCGTCAAAACCCGCCCTGGTAGGCGTCTCCAGCCCTGCGGCAAATTCGCCCACGCCCACGATTGCGGAAGTCACGCCAGTGACGCCTGCTGCTGTCGCGCCAACAACATCCACAAAAAAAGCGGCCAAGAAGCGTCCCGCGAACGTGACGTACAGCGACGCGAACTCCGGCGTTTCATTTCTCTATCCGCGCAAAGCGCTGCTGATTTCCGGCGACAAAGTAAAGCCAGAGCTCGCCGGCGCGCGCGACGATTCGAAGAACGTGACGACGAATGCGCCGATGAATTTTGTCCAGCCCGGTGGTGTCACCATCGCCACGGTCGCACTGCCCAATAATTCCTATCCCGGCACCGACTTCGCCTCTGCCTTCTTCGATGTCAACGTTAACCACAGCCTCTCAGCGCAAGAGTGCGAACACTTCGCCTTTGTCGATACGCGCAATGCCGATGGCGAGCCCGTCGACGCCGAGAAAGTCAAAGTCGGCGCCACTGAAATGGAAATGACCTCCAACTTCTCCGCCAACGCCATCAAGCAGGACGAAACACAGTACTACCACAACTACCAAAACGGCTCGTGCTACGAATATGTCCTCGGCCTCGGCACCGAAGGCTTTGCCACCGAAGGCGGCGTAAAGCCCGTCGACCGCGACAAAGTCTTTGCCAGGCTGGAGAAAATTCTGGCCACGGTAAAGATCAATCCAGTAGTGGAAGAACGCGCCGCCGAGCCCGCGCCGAACAGCATGACCAGCGGCAAGGAGTAATTTCCACTCCGCGCGCGCAGAGTGCGAAGAGAAGTGCGAAAGGCTGCGGGCCGCTGGCAACATCAGGTTGCTCGCGGCCCGTAGCTCGCAGCTCGCGGCGGCAGACTCCGAAAAGTGGCGTACAATCTCACGGAATATTAATCCTAAGGAGAACTGAATGACCCAGAAAGTAATCGAGGTGATCGGAACGTCGAAGGAAAGTTTTGCCAGGGCCGCCGAGGCTGCAGTAAAAGAAGCGGCGAAAACTGTGCGCGGCATCAAGTGGGCGCACGTCGATTCGTTCGACATGCAACTGGACGGCAAAAAGGTTCTGCTCTATCGCGCCACCACAAAAATCTATTTCGATGTAGAAAACTAAGAGCGATCCGTCGCTACCCGATGGCCCGGTCACCCGCTGATTCACGTTATGATCAAACGGTGGGGACGACCGGCATCGCAAGCAACAAACTACAACTTCTGCGTTCCGACAAGCTGAGCAAGATGCCGTGGCTGATTCATGGCTTCTCAACGCGTCTCGGCGGAGTCTCGCGCGCCTACGGAGGCAAGGCGCTGAATCTGGGATTCACGCAACACGACTCCCGCGCTGCCGTCGAGCGCAACCGCGAACTTTTCCTAAAAGAGCTCGGCGCTGTAAGCGGACGCAAGCCTTGGCCGCTGCTCTCGCTTCGTCAGATTCATTCCGACTTGATCCATCGAGTTGATGGAAGCGAACCGACGCGCGAACCCATCGCCGGTGACGGCCTCATCACCGACACGCCGGAAATCGTCATCGCCGTGCAGGCGGCCGATTGTCTTCCCATCATTCTCGTCGATCGCAAACGCCGCGCCATCGGAGTTTTTCATGCAGGCTGGCGCGGCACCGTGCAGCGCATCGCCGAGAAGGGTGTCGGCGAAATGAGCAGACATTTCAAAAGCGATCCGCGAAATCTCATGGCGGCAATTGGCCCCGGCGTGCAGTCCTGCTGCTACGAAGTAGGCGAGGAAGTGCGCACAAAATTTGAGGCGCAGTTTGCCTATGCGAGCGCGTTATTCCGCGAAGTGAAAGAATCGGACCCGGTGCGGGAAAAATATCCGCTGCTCTTCTTAACCGCCCGCGCTCCCGGACACAGCGAATTACCCGTAAGAATCTTCCTCGATCTGGTAGAAGCGAACCGCCGCCAACTCCTGGATGCGGGCTTATCGACAAAAAATATCGAAGCGAAATCGCCATGCACCGCATGCCACACAGATCTGCTGTTTAGCTATAGAGCCGAGAAAGGCGTGACCGGCCGGCTCATGGCGGCAGCGGGAATCAGGCCGAAATAAAATTAAAGATCGCCCGTTGATCGGAACTATGCCCTATCACGTTGTCGCCTTCACTATGTCGCAAGTCCGCCAGGGAGCGCTCGGATTTCAGCGCGACCTGGGCGCCGTCGTGCGCGAACAGCCCGACATCAAAGTGTATTCGGCAAGCCCCTTCGACCTCGACGCACGCCGCCGCGTAAAAGATCGATTCGGAGGGGACGTCGTCTACTTCTTCAACGATGCCGCGTATCAAGAGTGCCACCGCCAAGGCCTCAACTTACAATTCCTGGCCGAAATTTCTGAAGATGAATTGCCGCGAAGGCGGACGGTGGTGGTGGGCATGCCCGAGAAAAGTAGTAACAGTTGATCGTCGCCGAAGGCGCGGTTTTTCGATCGCCCGATCACCCGACCATTACTCCTTCTTCTGTTTCTTGTGCGAGGTGTCGCCCTTAGGCTTGTCGTCTTTCTTACTATCTTTCGTTTCTTTCGCGTCTTTGCTTTCTTTGGAGCCTTTTTCTTTTGCGCCACCATCGCCCTCGGAAGAAGACGATGACCCCGACGAAGCCGCGCCCTTCTTCGGATAGTCCGTCACATACCAGCCCGATCCCTTGAACTGCACCGCAGGAGCCGAGATCACTTGCTCGATGACGCCTCCGCACTCGGGGCACTTGCGCAGCTGCCTGTCAGAGAATTTCCGGATCTGTTCAAAGCGATGTCCGCAGTCCTTGCACAGGTATTCGTAGTTGGGCATGTGTGAGCTGATTTTAGAGGCGAAGATTCATCGCCGTCAATTTCGGGAAGATTGTTGCAATGTCAGGATCGTCTACCGCTAGGGAACGGCGATCGACGGTCCGCGACGGTTTTCCTTCGTGAACCTTCGTGCCCTTGGTGGTAAAGCACTCGTCAGCGCTTCAACAAATCCACGGGCTCGCGCACATCGTGCACGCGAAAATATTTTGCCAGCGCTGGATGCTTGGCCGCGACCGCTTCATACATCGCATAAGCCACATTGCGATAGGACGAATGCCCCGCTGGCGTGGTGCGCAGCTCGGAGATGTAGACAACCTCGGCAAAGTCCATCTTAAACAGCGTGCGCTTTCGAAAAGCAAGAGGGATCGCATATTGCGCGCTCTGCAGCGCTTCCTCGCCGCCAGACGCCGCAAGCCTCTCAACCGCGCCAGCCGCCCGCTTCATCGCCGATTCATATTCAGAGCGCACTCCCGCAGCTTCGACCTCCGGCGGCGTATCGAAGCCGTGAACCGTCGTGAAATCCTGCATGATCTGCACGCAGCGCCGGTGCCGGTGCATGTCGCGGAAGCCTCCGATGTCCATCAGGATGTCGAATCGAAACTGCTGGCCGGCAGAAAATGCGCGCAGCAACTCGTCGTGCTTCCCGCGATGCTGCAGGCCAAAATCGATTATCTCGCGCCGCCGCGCCGCTCCCGCCGCTGCGATCGCGTTGCGCAGCTGGCGGTAAGAATAATGAGAATGCTCGTAAACCAGCGTAGTGGCCAGCTCGATCTCAATCCCATCTGCTCCCGCTGAGTCATTGTCGATCAAGTCAACTAGCGGAGCAGCTTCGATAGCCGCGGCACGCATCAACTCGGCGGCCGCCTGCTGCAGTTCAAGCCGCGTCTCAATTTCATAGCGATTGGGATCGGCATACTTCACCAGCGTGGGCGCAACTCGTACCTCGCGCAGCAGTTCGCGTTCGGCGCGCTCAGCGACCTCCGGAGACACTGCGCGGATCGCCTCCACCAGCGCTCGCAGCGACTCCTCGTTCGCGTTATAGGCCGGAGAAAGCGCAGCCTGTTTAAGCAACGCTCCGAGGTCGCGCACTTCCTTGTGCGGCTGCGAGAGCAGGTGGGCGACCTGTGTTTCGAGCGTGCGGGCGTTGACGATCTCGCCGAGCGAAGTGTTGGTCGAGAGCGGCAACAGGTAGCGCGAGATGTCGAAAGCGCGTGCGCGTAGGGTACGCTCGTAAGCATCCAGCTTCATCTCAGGCGGCCGCGTCGTAATGCTGGCAAGGTACTCGAACGTCCGCTGAGAAATTTTGTCATAGGCCCCAAACAACGCCTCAATAGTTTCTCGATACAGACTCGCGGCCGAAGCGTCGCCCTGAAAGGTCGGTGCGTAGTAGCCGCTTTTTAGAAAATCCTGGTAGCGCGTCGACCGCTCCTGGCCATCCCAGCGCTGCTCGTCGGCAACCACGATCGCGGCGAGGATGGAAAGCCGTTCGATGGCAAGCGCGATGTGGGCCAGGTCGGCGATCGAGCGATGCCCGTACTGAAAGTAAAAAGTATTGAGAAATTTTTCCGCCTTCTGCGAGGTAATTTCCCGGAGCGACTCCTTCATCGAGAGCGAAGAACGCGAATACTTGGCCATGGCATAAGCCTGGATCTCGGGCTCGACGCCATAGACGGCAAAGACCTCGACAGAGGATGTGGTGGCGGAGACAGGAGTGGCGGTCGGGAGCTCGGTTGCGAGTAGTTCAGACATGGGAGTATGGAAATCTTAATTGGCCGGGGCGGCGGGCGCAACCGGGCGGCAAAAAAGCGAAAATGTTCCACGTGGAACATTTGTAGTGGCAATGACGTATGTACAGTACTTATTTGTATGTACGAACGGAATCATGTTCCGGATAACCCCTTTTCCCAAGCCAACATCCCGGGGGTTCACTTTCGCCCAAGGCTCGATTTAGCGCCACGATAATGGCATACTTTTGGCAATGGTCGATGGATAGTCCGATGGATAAGCCGCTTCCAATCGATGTTGATCACCACCGCCCGCCGATTGAGCTGATCCTCGCAACGCTGCCTGCTCATATTGAACACGTCCGCGAGCTCTTCCTGGAATATGGAAAGTCGCTCGACTTTAGCCTGTGCTTCCAGAGTTTTGATGTGGAGTTGAAGACACTCCCTGGCGCTTACGCGCCGCCCACCGGCAGATTACTGCTGGCGCGATCCGGAGACGCGGCCGCCGGATGCATTGCATTACGCCGACTTGAAGCCGCAATCTGCGAAATGAAGCGGCTTTACGTGCGGCCGGAGGCGCGCGGATCGGGGCTCGGCCGCATGCTGGTGGAACGGTTGATTGCCGAAGCGCGCACCATCGGCTACGAACGCATGCGGCTGGATACGGTCGGCTCGGCAATGCAGGACGCGATTGCGCTCTATCGCAAAATGGGCTTCAGGGAAATCCCTCCCTATACGAACATTCCGATTGAAGGCGCTCTGTGGATGGAGCTACTGCTGTAGATGTTCGCCCACAGGAATTCCGGCCGCAGGCTTGAGGCTTGCTGCCGGAACCGGTGACGTTTGTTTGTTTACGGCCGGGTTCGCATTCGCCGCGCCAGGTGGAGGGGCGGGATTCGCGGCTGTTCCCGAAGGAGATGGAGCTACGGCGCGGCCGAGAATCACGATATCCACACGGCGATTCGCGCTGCGACCCTCGGGCGTCAGATTCGTGGCGAGGGGATGATACTCGCCATACCCGGCAGCGCTCAGTCGATCGGGACTGAAGCCCTCGCGCACGATGAACACGCGCACAATCTCGGTCGCGCGCGAGGTCGAGAGCTCCCAGTTGGAGGGAAATTGCGCGGTATGAATGGGTGCATTGTCGGTGTAGCCCTCGATGCGCAGGCGATAGTCGCGCTTTCCGAGCATACCCGAGATGCGGTCGAGAGCCGCTTCCGAGGTCGCCATCATACGGGCCGACCCGCTTTCGAAAAAACCAATCTCGCGCAAACTAATCACCAGCCCGTCAGGTTCACGGCGCATGGCAATTTCCTTGCGCGCGATTTCCGGCGCAAGTTCGGTTTCGAGTTCGGTCTGCAACTCCGCCAGATCGCCATTCTCCACGCTGGTGCCAGGCGAACCCTCGGGCCGGGACGAGACTCGTCCGAGGCTTGCTGTGCGTTCCGTATTTTCGATGGCTTGCGCGATGCTGAAGGGCATGGGATTGGTGGCATCAATGGGCACCTGGGTGGTGGAGGCGGGAAACACTCCCATCTGCTGGAAGGCCACTTGAATGGCCAGCGCGAGCATTCCGACTTTTCTCTTGTCGACCTGCGACGAAGCGTAGAGCACTACGAAGAACGCAAACAACAGGGTGATGAAGTCAGCATAAGAAACCAGCCAGCGGTCGTGACTGACCTGGTGAGCGCCTCTGCGTCGAATCCGGCGGCGGCTCATGCCTTGGATTCCTCATTGATCACGGCGACCGCGGTGGCATCGTCGGACTTGGCCTTGGTCAGGAACCCGAGCAACTTCTCCTGGAGCATGCGCGGATTCATACCTTCGAGGATGGAGACCACTCCTTCGATGGTCATTTCGCGGATGATCTGCTCTTCGCGGATGCGTATCTTTAATTTTCCGGCACAGGGCAGCAAGAGCAGGTTGGCGGCGCCGACGCCATAGAGGGTCGCGACGAAAGCAACCGCGATTCCTTTTCCCACTTCATCGATTTTATCCAGATGTTGCATGACCTGGATCAAGCCGAGGACGGCCCCGATGATGCCGATCGTGGGCGAGAAGCCGCCGGCCGATTCGAAGAGCTGGGGAATTTTCTCTTCCTGTTCTTCTTTGTTATCGAGTTCGAGTTCCATGATGTTACGGAGTTCCTGCGGATCGGTGCCATCGACGGCCAACATCAGAGCGCGATGAAGAAATGGCTCCTCGATGGTTTCCAGCTCTTTGTCGAGCGAGATGATGCCTTCGCGCCGCGCCTGATTGGCGTAGCGGACCAGCCGGTCGATGGTGGACTGGGCATTTTGTGCGGGCTCGACGAAAACCTGCGCCAGCCGCCGGAAAGCGCGCATCGCGACCGGGGCGGGATACTGAATAAGGATGGCGCCCAGGGTGCCTCCAAAGACGATCAGAGCGGCTGTCGGCTGTACCACCTGGCCCAGATTTCCACCTTCCAGCATCAAGCCGAAGAGAATGCCGCCGATGGCCAGGAAGAGCCCGCCCAGGGTTGCCTTATCCACGAGGGCTCCTATTTCCCGCCTGCGGATTGGCTAATTCCGGGAACTTCCAGGGGAAGGATAGATCGGTTTTCCCACCACAATGTCATTCCCTGGAGCACGGCGCGGCGAAATTGGACGATGCGTTCGAGCACGTCCTGGGCATTTTCGCGGACGACAATCTTTTCGCCGTTGAGCAGAGTGATGACGGTGTCGGGAGCCTGCTCGACAAACTTGATGAGATCGGAATTGACCACCAGCGGGTGATTGTTGAGGCGCGTGAGCTGGATCATAGACGGCTCCTGGGAAATTCGGCTACCTGGACGGAAGAAGGCTGGCCACTACAGTGCTTCATTAATAAAGATCGGCGCGAAGGGTGCGAACGGCGAGAGAAGCGGGAAACGAGGCGGATTACCTAGGGTCTATGCCGTTCGGAACTTGTGGAAATAAAGCCTGCGGGTGACACGCCGATATTCCCAGTGAACGCAATTGGGTTCCGCAGGACAAACGGAACGAGCTCCGGGAAGGTTTCGGGGACGGATCCCAAAATCGGAACCGACAAGGAGCAATTCAATGGCACTAACCATTCTCAATAATATTGCTGCTATTGCTGCGGAAAACCAGTTGAACATCACCAGCAATAGTCTGGACACGACGCTGGAGCAGTTGTCGTCGGGTTCGCGCATCAACAGCGGCGCGGACGATCCTGCCGGCCTCGCCATTGCCAACGGCTTGCAGGCCAACATCGCGGCTTTGACGCAATCGGCAAGCAACGCCACTGACGGCGTTGGCGAATTGCAGGTAGCAGACGGCGCACTTTCGCAGGTCACCACGCTGCTCGATCGCGCGGTCACGCTGGCCACGGAATCGGCCACCGGCACCGTCTCGAACGAGCAGCGCGGCGCGCTGGACGCGGAATATCAATCGATCAAAGCGGAAATCAACAGCATCGGCGCGACCACCAATTTCAACGGCGGGCAGGTATTCACCAACAATACTTTGAATGTGTTCTTGAGCGATGGCAGCACGTCCGGCAGTAGCACGATCGGCGTGTCTACGGGACTGTTGTCCTCGACCAGCCTTAGCATCGGCGGAACTCCGGCGACGGCCACGTTGAGCGAGGCTGTGGCGTCGAATGCCGCTCCCGCCACCGACGTTCTGACCGGCGGCAACTTTGTCGGATCCACTCAGGCCAACGCTCTGCTGACCGCGAGCACGCAGTTCAACGCTCTCACCAAAGCCCAGGCCACATTTACCGCGGGCACGATCAACCTCGCCACCGAGGCCAGCCAGCAGTTGACGGGAGCCACGACTTGGGCCGGTTCGACTGAAGGCACCAACCAGGTGACGTTCGGAGGCACCGGGGTTATCGCCGCCGGCGACACCATAGCGGTCGGCGGCACAACCTACACTTTCGTGGCCAATGCGGGTGCTCTCACCGCACCCGATGAGGTTGTCGCCGGAGTTGCCAACTCTACCTCCCTTGCGAATCTTAACGATGCGATCAACCAAAATGCTGGCGCCCAGGGGACTAACTATTCGGCCGGAACAGCCGTCAATGCTGGCGTCACCTCATCCGGGACCGGTCCTATCACGTTTACTTCAAAGGTGAATGGCCTCGTCGCCCCTGTGGTTACCTATGACAACGTTTCGGGGTCGGGCGCAACCGCTGCCACTTCCACGACTAACGGACTGGTTGGCACCGAAATCACAGTTGGAGGCCAGAACTACACATTCGTGACTTCCCTCAGCACCAACACTGGCGGGACGCCGAACGAGGTTCTCTACACCGGCACGGTCGCCACCGATCTCGCCAGTCTTAAAGAAGCGATCAACAACGGGCCTGCAGGTACCGGCTCAGGAACGAACTACAGCACCGGAACGGTCGCAAACGCGAACGTCACCGCAGGCACGATCGCAGCGGGGGTTCTCACAATAACCGCGAACACCAACGGCGTGGCTGGCAACGTCGGTGGAGTAATCGCTCAAAACACAGCCGGAGGAACCGGCGGATCTTTCGCGACGCAAGTGGCCGGCACTGCCGGCAGCACCGTGACCCTCGGGTCCCAAACCTATACCTTCGTGACTCAACTCGGCACGGGCGCGGGCGCGACCACCAACGAAATTGTGGGCGCAACGGGCGGGGGCGCTTTGACGACGGAATTGACCAACCTGGTGGATGCGATCAACTTCACCTCCCCGAATACGGGGAAATACAGCGTCGCCAATAGCGCAGCCAATCCTGTTGCCAGTGCGGTCGTAAATGGCAACGATCTCGGCGCTACGTTCACGGCCACCACCGCGGGCGTCGGCAACGGATCGACCACGGGCAACTCGGTGGCTGTGTCGGGCACGGCCGGTACTTTCACCAATGCCGCTGGTGGCGCCACCACAGACCTGGCCGGAGGTACGAATGCCAGTACAGTTACGATCGGTGGCCAAACCTACACCTTCGTGAATGCAGCACAGTTGGGCACAGCTGCACCGTATTCCGTGCTCATCAATACCACCGCTTCCGGCACCGCCGCCCAGATTCTAGGCAGTTTGCAGAATCTGGCGGACGCAGTTGACGGCACCGGCACACCGGGCACCAACTACTCTAGCGCCGCTGCGAATACCTATGCCACGGCGGCAGCGCCAGTGGCCGGTAGTGGGAATACCTCTACCTTGGCTTTCACCGCTCAAGTCAATGGCTTGGGAACCAGCAACGCGGGCACCGGCAACTATACAGTTTCTACGACCACCAATACCGCAAACGGGTTCGCCGGCACAACCTTTGCCAACGGCACAACCGGCGACAGCGTCACCGTCGGCGGCCAAACCTATAACTTCGTGACTGCCCTGAGCACGAACAGCGGCGGAACGCCCAACGAGGTCATCGCCAACGGTTCGGTCGCTAACGATCTGGCCAACCTGGAGGCTGCGGTCAACGGCTCCGCCGGCGCGGGAACAACCTATAGCAACGGAACGACGACCAACAACTCCGCCCACGTCAGCGGCGTCACTGCCACGACGGCTACCTTCACCGCCAACAGCAGCGGCACGGGTGGCAATAGCATCGCCACCAGCATCAACGGCGGCATTGGCAGCTTCCTGACCACCGACTTCACGGGAGGTTCCAACCAGGTATCAGCGGGCGGTCCGGCAGTGGTCGGCGACACGGTCACGGTGGGAACGCAAACCTACCAGTTCGTGAGCGCCATCACCGACCTCTCCCCGGCCTACAGCGTATTGATCGGTGCGGGCACGGGAGCGGCGTCGGAAGCGGCCAGCCTCACCAACCTGGCCGCAGCCGTCAACGGCGCAACTGGAGCGGGAGTCACCTACGGGCTCGGCACAGCGGCCAACACCTCGGCCACGGCGACGCTGGTTGCCAATCCGAATACCGGTCCGGTCAACCAGATCCTCTTCACTGCTCTTACGGGCGGCACCAGCGGCAACTCGATCGTTTCCACCACCACCGGCGGAGACAACACCTTTGCCAACGCGCTCTTCACCGGAGGCGGCGCGGCCACCAACGATCTGCTCAGCAGCGCCGACGCCACCGCCGCCTTGACGCAAATCGATGCCGCTGTCGCCACCGTCGCTGCCCTTCGTGGCAACATCGGCGCCACCGTGAACCGCTTGCAGTCCGCGTCCAACGTCATCAACAACCAGACACAGAACCTGACGTCGGCGGAAAACGATGTCACGGCTGCCGACATTCCGACCGTAGTCGCGAACCTTTCGCAGTATTCGATCCTGGAACAGACCGGCGTGTCCGCTCTGGCCCAGGCTAACCAGCAGCAGCAGCTTGTTCTGAAACTGTTGCAATAGAGTAAGAGGTTTGGCACGGCAAGGAGGCGGGCAACCAACCGCCTCCTTTGTGCTATTCCGGGAGTAGTGGGCCATGAGCGTCGGTCCGATAGAAAGTTTTCCGCCGGCAAAGGTTGTGCAGGTGGTGGGCCCGAGTTTGGGTTCGGGCCAGGCCGAATCAAGTGCGGAGCCAGGTACGGCCGCAGCAACGGGGCAATCTGGATCGGGAACTTTGCCAAAACAAGAAACACCCGCAGCGAAAAGTGTGCCCGTGACCTACGAATTGCCCGAAGATGTCGTCGAAGTGCACCAGGATCCAGAGACCAGGGACCAGATCACCGAGTATCTGGACAAGGCCAAGAACGTGATCTTTCAGGTGCCGAGCAGCGAGGAAGTCAGCGTGGAACGCGGCATCGCCGAAGAATTGCAACAGGCGGCCAAACTCCGCGCCAGCGCGGTGACGGCGGCAGCTGCGAGTGACGGAGGGAAAACTCATGGGGATTAGTTTTAACGCCGCGAGTTTGTTGAATGGGAACGGTATCGACGTCAATTCCGTTGTGTCAGAGATTCAAGCCGCGCAAAGCGGCCAATTAACCGTGTGGCAGGGCGACTTGACCACTCTGCAAACGGCCGCGACCGCCATCACCAGCATCAATAGCGATCTCTCTAATTTAGCGAGCGCGGTGGCCGGCCTTACGGGAACCAATGGCGCATTCACCGCCGTGACCAGCACTTCTTCCGAGACGGCAATCGTGAATGCCACGGCGCAGGCTGGCGCCGCTGCTGCCAACTACACCGTGGTGGTCAGCAGTCTGGCATCGGCTGGGACGCTGTACACTGCCGAAGTCGCCAATGCGACGACGTCGATTCTGCCCTCCGGCCAGACGACCGGCGACCTCAACCTGCAGATCGGAGGCTCGGACGGCACCACGGCAGACATCCCCATCACAGCGGGCAGCAATGACACGCTTACCACGCTCGCGGCCTCAATCAATTCGCTGAGCGCTGCCAACAAATGGGGCATCACGGCCAATGTCGTAACCGATGCCAATGGCTCGCGCCTGGCGATCTACAGCACGGCGACGGGCAGCGCGGGTGCGCTCTCGGTCAACAACGACACCACCAATCTCACCTTCGAGCCCCCGGTTGGAGGAACCAATGCTGAGATTACGATCAATGGCATTCCTTATGCCAGCTCCACCAACACGGTGACCGGGGCGATTCCCGACGTCACGCTGAATCTGGTCAGCGCCGATCCTGCGACCCCCGTAACTCTAACCGTCGGACCAGACACCGCTGCGATCACCAACTCGATCAACAACTTTGTCACCGAATACAACACGGTGGTTGGTGACATCAACACTCAGTTCACGGTTAGCCCCTCGACCAACAATGAGGGACCGCTAGGCTCGGACACCGACTTACGGCTGCTGCAATCCAGCCTGGCCTCGGACGTCACCTACGCCACCACCGATGCGACCTCGGTCAGCAGCGGATTCAACAGCCTGGCGGCGATCGGCATTAACGAAAACAACGATGGAACGCTCACCGTTGACACAGCAACGCTTACCAGCGCGCTGAGCTCGAGCCCCGCTGCGGTGCAGAATTTCTTCACCAATTCCAACTCGACCGGCTTCGCCGACAACTTTAATGCCGACCTCACCAATCTCACCGACCCGAGTGGAGGCATTCTGAATCAGGATTTGGCTTCGAACCAGAATCAGCAAAATGACCTCACGACCGAAATCACCAACTTTCAAACGCAGCTGGCGGCGCAAAAAGTTCAGCTAGACCAGGAGTTTGACGCGGTTAATACATCGCTCGAGCAGTATCCCTTCACGTTGTATGAGGTCACGGCGGCGCTGGCATCGCTCAACTCCACCGGCACCACCACGGGCACGCTGCCGAGCACCAACACCACCCCGACGGCCGGGGAAAGCGTGAGCGGATCGGGAAATATCGACAATACAAGCACCAGCAGCAGCTAATTGAAAGGACCCACAGCCATGAACATTCAGCAGTCCTATCGCGAAGCCTCGGTTCGAGGCGCCAACTCAGTCGCCCTGGTGGTGCGGCTTTACGAACAGATGATCGAAGATATGCGGCAAGTGGCGCTCGCCATCGAGCGCAACGACATCCGGCGCCGCAGCGACCGCATCAAGCACACGCTTCTCGTCATCGCGCATCTGCAATCCACTCTGGATTTTGAGCGTGGCGGGAAGGTGGCCCGGGATCTGGATAATTTTTACAACGCCCTTCGCCAGAATGTGGTGTACGTACAATTCCATCCTACGAAGAGCGCGGCGACCCAGGTGATTACCGACTTGCTGGCAGTACGGGAGGCATGGATTGAGGTGGAACGAACTCAGAACCCGTCGGCCGCGACCGTAGGGCGAACGGTTTCTTACAGCGGCCCGGATTTCGAATCCGATTCCGATCGAGCCCGTGTCGACTGGAACGGCTAATGCCGCCCGACGCGATCGAAACCTTGCGCGAGGTGAATCACAACCTGCGTTCCGCACTGCTTCGCTTCCGTCCTGAGCGCAGGCACTGCTCGACGATCAAGCCGCAGGATTTCGCCGACATTTTGCGCCAGCTCTTGCGCGCCTCTGAATGCCTGCAACAGCCGCGCTCCCCGGGCGCAGCGCTGGCATTCGAAAATGAAACACTCGACTATCGCCGCAATCTCGAAGCGCTGAAACGCTTCTTGCCCGACCTGCACCTGCGCCTGCTGGCCGAAAAGTCGCGTCTGGAAACCGCGCGGAACCACGTCGCCGCCGCATCAGCCTGGGTGCGCGCCGGCAAGAATTATTGACTTTAGTCGCGCTGGCGTATAGATCCCGTTGACCATCTCCTCGTAGCATCCTGCTGTGGCATTATGAATGCCATGAGTGCAACGACATCCAAAGTTCTGCAAGCGATATTCTGGTTTGTGCTCGGACACATCAGCTGCGCGATCATGCATCACATGCACCACTTCGCGAGGTAGACTGCCGAGCTCTTGATCTCGCTAGCACAATCAACACCGCGGGTGCCCTCTGCGTGGTTAGTGACGGCGAGATCAAAACCATCTGCACTAAGTCAAATAATTGAACAGATTATCCTGCGAAAGCTTGGCGATAGCAGCGAGCGCGGCTTGACTATCGGTCTGGGCCTGGGAAAGAGCCGTGGCGGCCGTAGGCAAGTTGGCGGCTCCCAGCGTGTTCTCTTGCTGGGAGAGCTGCAGCTGCTGGCTGTTTAGGCTGGTGGTCTGCGCCGTTGCCTGGTCCATGGCATTGCCATACAAAACGCGCTGCCCGGACAGATAAGAGGAAGCCGCGCTCAGCGCATTGACCGCCGCCGGAATGCCGACGTTATTTTGCACTGCCTGTATGAGGTTGTTAACCGCGAGAAACATGTCATTGCCGGGAGCGGAAAAAAGTTGCGATCCAGGCACGTTGACGGCGATTTTGTACCCGCTGCCGATCGCTACTTCATTGACATCCGTGTTGCCAACATAGTTGACTCCATCGGGGCTGTTGCTGGCCGCCACGTAGGGCGCGGTGGTGGTTGCGGTGCCGGCGAAAATGTAATTCCCTTCGTAAGCGGTGTTGGCCAGAGAGATCAGCTGGCTTTGAATGCCTTGCAGTTGCGTGGCAATGGCGGTCAGGTCGGCTGTCGAAAGCGTGCCGCCGCCGGCCTCGACGCCGAGGCTGAGCGCCTGTTGCAGCGCGCTGGTGATTGAGGTCAGCGTCGAGTCGGCGGAGGAGAACTGCCCCTGCACAGAGCTCAGGCTTTGCAGATAGCCTCCGGTGAAAGTGGCCTGATCGTTGTTCTCGACGAGAAGCGCGGCGGCCGTCGGATTGTCAGAGGGCTGGTTCACACTTTTTCCGGTAGAGATCTGCAGCTCCGCCTGTTGCACTTCCAGTTGGGTCTGGTTGAGCGCCGCCAGCAAATCGGGCATCGGATTCGGATCAACGCGCACGGGATTAGACCTCGCAAATTATTATTGCTCCACCCCATCCATGCCAAGATTAACGGCATCGAGAAGCAAGAGGTTTATGGTAGAGACGACGCGAGCCGAGGCCTGATATGCCGACTGAAACTGAATCAGGTTGGCCGCTTCTTCGTTCAGCGAAACGCCGGAGACGCTGCCATTCTGGTCCTGCAGTTGTTGCAGAATCAGCCCCGAAGAACTCGCATCGGCCGAGGTATTGGCGGTAGCGCTTCCTACCTGCGACACCAGATTGGCATAGAAATCGATGGGCGTCTGCGCCTGTTGACTCGAGAGGGCAGAATCGCCAACGGCGGAAAGGTTCGCCAGATTTCCGTTGCTGCCGGCAGTGCCGTCCGAACTCGCCGCGAGCAGCGTGGGGTTGGTCATGCTCACGGTTAAGGTGGCCGCGGCGCCGACTCCGTTTGCCGGTGGGGGAACAAAAATGTTGCCGCCTGCGTCGCCGTTGAGATCGAATCCCTGCGCGTTCGCGGCGTTCAGATTGTTGGCCAGTCCTGCGGCCAGCTGATCGAGACTCGTCTCAATGCTCGGAATTTCCTGGTCGCGAACCTGGATCAATCCGGCAAGACTGCCTCCAGTCAGCGAATTGGTAATATCGGTGTCGCCCTGCATGATGTGCTGCACGCAGTCGCTGCCCAGTTGCGTGGTGAGCGCGAAGCTCTGCGAACCGGAAACCAGCGTCGTGCCGTTGGCGGTTGCCACCGTAATGCTCTGGCCGGTCGGAATGACCTGCACATCGATCAATCCGGAAAGCTGCTGAATGAGACTGTTCTGCGTGTCGACGAGCGTTCCCGGATTCTGATTCACGCTTTCGAGGTCGCCGATCTGCTGGTCGACATTCGCAAGTTGTGAGGTCAGGCTATTGACTTGGCTGACCGACTGGACCACATTCTGGTCAATGTTGTCGCGCTGCGCCTGCAGATTGTTGGCAGTGGTGTTGAAGTCGGTGGCCAGCGTATCGGCCGCAGTAAGCACACTCTGCCGCAAAGTCAGATTGGTGGGATCGGGAGAAAGCTGTTGCAGGCTATTAAAAAAATTGCTGATGTCGGCGCCAATGCCGGATGTGGAGCTGGCAAACTGAGTCTGAATCTGCTGCAACTGCGTGAGCGCCGTGTTGAGCGAACTGTTTTGCTGTGTCGCTTGGTTGATCTGAATTTGCAGCATCGGGTCGCGGAGGCTCTCGATCTTTTGCAGCACAACGCCGGTGCCGATGCTTAGCGAGCCCACTTCGACCGGATCTCCCGGAGTCGTGTCGTCAACCTCGCGCGTGTAGCCGGGAGTGTTGGCGTTGGCCACGTTGTTCGACGTGGTCTCCATCTCCTGCTGGCTGACGGAGAGGCCGGTCAATGCAACCGAGAGTGTGCCAAATAAGCCCGACATAATTTATTCTCCCCCCCGGATTCGTATTTCCTGGCCAATCATGGCGGGAGGGGGCGCATAGGTTGTAGCGCAACTATCCACCACGCGATGGAGAACGGCGAGGCTGCGTTCGAGATGCCGCAACAGTGACCAGTGCACACGTGTGAGATAACGAACGCGTGTGGCCAGGGCGTCAAACTCAGCTTGCAACTCGGCGGAATGGCTTGCGTCCAGCGAATCGCCGGAATCGGCAGGCGCCATCGATGCGGTGCGCTTCGCCTTGGAGCGCTTCTTCGTCCGGCGGCGAAGCTCGCATTCCAACTGGTTCCATTGCCGGCAAAGCTCGGCCTGATGCGCCGCGCCGCGCGCGATCGCCTCCGCATCATTGCGCACCAGCGCCGGCATCGTCGATTCGAGACTCTCGGCCAGATGGCGCAGGAGCGCCAGCCGCCGCTCAACCAGTTGACTAAGTTCGGGCAGCGGGATGGCGAGATCGTTCATGGCACGGGTTTCGACGGCAGCTCTAAGCTTTTGTGTTTTTGTGTTCTGAAATTCTGTTCGCTCAATCTTCCAGATCAAATCGCGAGCGCGGGATGCAGCGCGATTAAGCCATGTCGTCCAGCTTGTGCCTGGGCATATCGGGATCGGCCTCAAGTTCAGTGTCGGCCGGTTCGTCGTTCAGCGTTTCCCGGTCCAGCGTTTCCTGATCCGTCTTTTCTTCGTCTCGCCGATCGCCAGCCCACTTGCCGGGCACAGCGGCGGGTTTGCGCCGGTTCGCCGGATCGCGATCGTGCCCCCGTTTATCCAGCACGCGCAACAGCGCCGCATCGATTCCGTTCGTGATCAACGGATCCATCATTCACTCCAAAGCCCATGCGGTGCGCTTTAACCGGCAAGCTCACTCACGATCGCATCGGCTACCTGACTCGGCGGAACCGAATAGTTGCCGTTTTCAATCGACGTCTGCAACGCCTGCACCTTGGTCGCGCGCACCTCGGGCTGCGCCAACACCTGCGCCTGGAGCGATTGCACCCGCGTCTGATCGAAGGAGAACCGGGCTTGGTCGATGGCCGAAGCATTGGTGCTGCTCGCCGTGCTGTTTGAACCGCCGCTTTCTACCGCGTCCGCGGTGCTGGCTGCGCCCGCTGTTCCAGTTTGCCCGGACCGTCCTGGCTTCCCTGATTCCGGTGGCTCCGTGGCAAAGGTTGTGAAATCGACTCTCATAAATTCTCCCGTCCCGTACTGCCTGTATTATCGGCAGATTCTTAGCGAAACTTAATGCGGCGGGACCTCGTCCGAAGACGAACCGCGACTCAATACAAACATCGGCCGACGCGGGAAAAACTTTAGCGCTTTCGTTGAAACCTCCGTTCATTCCACACCCGATACCTTTGGTGGCTCCGACTGGCCAAGCTTCAAGGGAGCGGGCTGCAAATGGGACAGGATCAGTTTGGCGATGCCAATGCCGCCCCGCGCCGCCATGGCCTGCGCCAGTGCCTGCGTACCAAGCGCGCGATAATCGCTCGCGCCGGTGGTCTTCGCATCGTCGTCGCCGCCAAATGTCTTCTGCAAAGCGTCGAGCACGGGAGTCAGCAGCAGGGCTTCAAAGTCGCAGGCCGCCTTCACATTCTTCGTCACCGCCTTCGCGGATGGAAGGTTGGCGGCCGGCAGCGGAGTGGTGGTTGCAGCAGATTGAATGTTCATAGAAATTCTTTAGCCGGTCGTTGGTCGAGGGTCGTTCGTCGATGGTCGCTCGTCATTCGCTACTCGCGGTTCGCGATTCGTCCTTCGCTATTCGTCGTTCGTCGTTCATAGTTCGTCCTTCACCGTTGACGCGTCATCGGGTTGCGAAATGATTTTTCGCGAACAGCGAAACGCGAACGACAAACGACGAAAGACCACCGACGATTCTCAGATCACTTCCAAATCGGCATCGAGTGCTCCCGCCGCCTTGATGGCTTGCAAAATCGAGATCACGTCGCGGGCAGTTGCCCCCATCGCTTGCAGCCCGCTGACCAGTTGGTCGATGTTCGCGCCTTCGCCGATTTCCAGCCGCTTTGCTGGACTATCCTTTGCCTGCACCTCCGTCTGCCCGACGACCTGCGTACTTCCCGCCGAACCGGGCGCCGGCTGCGAGACCGTGTATTCGGTCGAAATCTGCACCGAGAAGCCGCCATGCAGAATCGATACTGCTCCCAAGCGCACGTCTTTCCCCATCACAATCGTTCCCGTGCGCTCGTTGACCACGACGCGCGCCCGCCGGTGCACGGGGACTGTCAGGTTCTCGATCTTGGCGAGCACGTCGGTCAGATTGGTCCCGCCAGTCGCCGCCGGATCGACTTCCACCCTTCCTCCATCACGCGCGCTCGCGACCGGGTGACCATACTCGCGGTTGATGGCATTCGAAATATCGCCCGCCGTCGAAAAATCGGGCTCGCGCAAAAGCAGCGACACCGGACTGAGCCGGTTGAAATCGAAGGCCAGGCTGCGTTCGACGCGCCCTCCCGCTGGCACTCTTCCTGTAGTCGGATGATTCATCTGTTTGGTCGCGCCCGGCCGCCCCGCGGCAAAGCCTCCCACCGTGATCGGCCCCTGCGCCGCCGCATAGACCTGCCCATCCGCGCCATAGAGAGGAGTGAGCAGCAATTGCCCGCCTTCGAGGCTCTTCGCATCGCCGACCGAAGAGACGGTCACATCCACTTGCGTCCCAGGCCGGGCAAACGCCGGCAGGTTCGCCGTAACAAACACCGCCGCCACATTCTTCACCACCGCCGTCGCGGGTGGAATCTGCGCGCCCATGCGCTGCATGATGTTGGCAAGAGTCTGCGTAGTAAAGACAGTCTGCTGGCTGTCTCCAGTCTGCGTAAGCCCGACCACCATGCCATAGCCGATCAGCGGATTCTCCCGCACCCCTTCGATGCTCGTCAGATCGCCGATCTTGACCGCGACCGGGTCGTTGAGCGCACGCGCTCCGGCGAGCGCAAGCAAGAGAAACCCCGCTGCCATAGCGGCTTTCATCGGAATGAGCCTCCTAAAAATCGAACAGGCGCATGAGGAAGCGCAACACTTTGTGCGGTTGCCGCACGCTGTCGGAGATCACGCCCTTGCCCTTGATCTCCAGTTCCAGATCGCCAACCGCGTCCGAGGCAACCGTATTGCTCGGCCCGATATCGCCGCGCCGCACCACCCCGCGCAGTATAATCGTCTGCTTTTCGTTATTCATGTTGATCACGCGCCGCGCTTCGACCACCATGTTTCCGCCCGCCAGCACCGCGACCACGCGGCCCGCGAGATTCGTGGTCACGCTGGTCGCGGTCGTGGCAGCACCTTTCCCGGCCAGGGCCTCGGAGGAGTGCAAGCCGAGCAGGCTCTGCGCCCCGCCCGTCCCGAGCACGGGCACCGAATCAATCCCGCCACTCGTGGTGAGCGTGCGCGAGGTGTTGACGGCGTTGGCGTTCGAAGATGTCAAGCCCTGTGAGACTACGATCTCAATCGTGTCGCCGACGACCATCGCCTTATAGTCGGCGCTGAGCGACGCCATACGACCCGAATCCACCCATATGCTGCCCAGCGTGAGCACCGGCGCGGGCGCTTGCGCCAGCTGTAGACGGGCAAGATATTTCGCCAGGCCGTCCTGCTCGGCATCGCGCTTCTTGGCGTGCAAATAATCGGCCATCGAGACGACGAGAAGCAGGCAATAGAACGCGACCTTCACCACTATCTCCTTGGTTACTCGACCGATTCGAGCTGACTTAGTAACTCATCGCTGACTCATCGAGCTATCCACCAGTTCATCAGCGCGCATTATTTAGGCTAACCTCCAGCCGCGCCGGACCGGAGATGCGCGCCCGAAAAACGTTGCCATCCGGACCGCGGACGCGAACGGTTTCTCCTTCGCGGCCGCGATCGAGACAAGTCACGCTCGCCGTCATGCGCATTCCATTGCCTGTAAAGACCGCGATAGCCGGATCACCGGGGCGCATCGTGAGCTGGGAGGCAGGTTGCAACGCGGATTTCGCAGCCCCTTTCAGTGCGGATTGAGCTGTCACGCGCGGCCCTGCTACCACGCGGCACGCCTGCTCCTCGCGGTCCGCGCGCATCGGGTGGTCAGGATCGGCGCTCTGAATGCGCGAGGTATGAAGATAGGCAAGGAACGGCAGACACTCGCCCGCGACGGCGCACTCCAGCCGGAATTGCAGGCGTTGCCGCCCTTCATCCCAACAGGCCGAGGCCACCTGCAACCTCCGACCCGCGCGCGCCGGCGGAGCCGCGGGCAGATCGAAATTCTCGGACGGCGGCAACTCTCGCTCAGACACGCCACGCTCTCTCAGTTCGTTGACCACCGCCCGCCATACTTCATCGCGTATAACCGGCGCGGAATTATCCGCCAACTGTGCAGACAACCCAACCGGTAGCAAGCTGGTAATAACAGCAATCCAGAACGCGGGGCGCATGTCAGTAAGTCGGCCAATCATTCACTTGCTCCTTCCTCGGTCGCGCCAAGCCTCTTGTCTCAACCTATCCGCCCGACTTACTTGCCAAGGTTATTCACCAGTTGCAACATCTCGTCGGCCGCCTGCACCACGCGCGAGCTGGCTTCGTAAGACCGTTGCGCGACGATCATATTTATAAACTCGTCGACCACGCTGACATTCGACTGTTCCTGATAACCCTGTTCGATCTGGCCCAACCCGTCCGCGCCGCCCGGCGTGCCAATCGCAGGATCGCCCGAGGCGGTGGTAGCAAGATAGAGATTCTGGCCAACGCTGTTTAATCCTCCAGGATTCGGAAACAACGCGAGCTGTACCGAACCGACCTGCTGCGCCGCGGTTTGTCCGGTGAGGGTTACCGAAACCGTGCCATCGGCGGCGATGGTGATGGAAGTTGCGCCGGCCGGTATGGTTACGGTTGGCTGCAGCGGATTGCCGTCGGCGGTCACGATGTTGCCCTGCGCGTCCTGATGAAACGTTCCGCCGCGGGTGTATGCAGTTTGGCCAGTGGGCAGGAGTACCTGGAATAATCCCTGGCCTTCGATGCCCAAGTCGAGCGGATTGCCGGTCGCGCTCAACGTGCCCTGCGTTTGAATGATCTCAGACGCGGCCGAGCGCGTGCCCAGTCCGACTTGCAGGCCCGTGGCAACGGTTGTTTGCTGCGAGGCAGCCGCACCCGGCATCACCAGACTCTGGTAGATCAAATCCTCAAACTGCATGCGGCGGCTCTGGAAGCCAGCGGTACTCGAGTTCGACAAGTTGTTCGCGATCGTATCCAGATTCGTCTGCTGCGCCTGCATGCCGGTGGCGGCGGTATAGAGTGCTCGAAACATGGTTGGCTCCTAATAATGAGTCGCTGGTCGTTCGTCGCTGGTTGCGCGCGGGTTCTGGCTAACGACCAACGCCAACGATGCCTGGCTTTCTCGTCCTTGGAATTCGTCAACTAAACTTTCCCGCCTAAACCTTGGCCAGATCGGTGCTCGCAATATGGTTGAATTCCGTGTCAAAGAGCGACATGCAGCGCTGCAGCATCTCGGCCTGCCGCTGCACACTAATTAATGTCACGACCGAAGCGACGGAATTCACGTTCGACGATTCGAGCGCCCCCTGCTTGAGTTGCGATTGCGCCGCCGGTTGCGCGCTCCCATCGGGCGCCGCGAGCAGGCTTCCACCTTCGGCAGTGAGCGGAGTCCCAGCAGGGAAATCGACCACCTGGATATTGCCCGCGACGGCCCCGTTTACCGAAAGCGTGCCGTCGGGCGCAATCGAGACATTCCCCGCGGGAACGCTGATCGCGCCTTTCTCTTTGAGCTTGAAGTTGCTGAGCACGAGACCGCCGTCAGAGGTTACCAGTTGCCCGGCGCTCGATACTTGAAAGCTCCCATTGCGCGTGTAGCGTGTGCCGCGCGCGTTTTGAATCGCAAAAAAACCGGCGCCTTCAATAGCGAGATCCAGCGGATTCCCCGTTTTTTCCAGATTGCCCGCGGTCAGATCAAGATGGGTTCCTTCGAGCACGCCAAAATTGTTGGTCGCAAGGTTAAGGATGTTGGGTACAGTCGGACGAGACGCCGCCACGAGCGACTGGAAGGTCGTCTGCTGGCCGCGAAAGCCAGCCGTATTCAGGTTGGCGAGATTGTGGCCTGCGACTTCGAGCGCCTCGCTCTGCGACCGTAACCCCGCGCACGCCGCGTAAAATCCACTGTCCACGTTGGCTCCTCTTGATCAAACAATGCAAGCCAGTGGCCACGGGAAGATTGGATTCCGTTAGAGGGGACTTTTGCTTTCAATCGGTTGCGAATGGCAGCCTGCTTGAAAACATTCGGATCTCCTTAGAGTTCTCGCGGAAGGCAAGCTTTGCCGAGCAGACCGCAGCCGCGGGCAAAGTTTTCTGGGCAATGGGAGCTCAATGCAAAATCCTTCATCTTGACAGCCCAATTCCAGGGGAGCACAATTCGCCGGTCTGCCGCGCCGATTTCATCCTAAGACGAGGAAAGGAACGCTATGCGCCTACTTCGCTGTGCTAGTCGAGGTGAACTCAATTGGGGAAGCACGATCTGCGCTTTGCTTCTTCTGTGCGCAACGGCAGTGATCGCCTCGCCTGCGCAGACTCTAACCACCCTCCACAGTTTTGACAACACGGACGGCGCTGTCCCCGAGCGACTGGTCCAAGCTACCAGTGGGAAGTTGTACGGGACGGCGGGCGAGGGCGGAGCCAGCGGCGATGGAACGATTTTCACAATCACCACTAGCGACAAACTGAAGACGCTGCTGAGCCTCGACGGCACCGACGGCGCTAACCCTTACGGCTTACCGCTGGTCCAAGCTACCAATGGGGACTTTTATGGAACGCTGCAGGCAGGTGGGGCCTATCCGGCACTCTGCGGCGGCTACGGGTGTGGTACGGTTTTCAAAATTACCGCAAGCGGCAAGATCACGACGCTTTATAACTTTTGCTCGCAAGACAATTGCACAGACGGCGCCGACCCGCTCACCGGGCTGGTCCAGGCCACCAATGGGGACTTCTACGGAACAACTAACTCCGGTGGCGCCAACTGCGTGGCCGACGGTGGTTGTGGCACGATCTTCAAAATCACTGCGAGCGGCACGCTGGCGACGGTTTACAGCTTTTGCTCGCAAAGCAACTGCACGGATGGAGCTTACCCAACGTCGGGGCCTATCCAGGGAAGCGACGGCAACTTTTACGGGACGGCGAACACCGGCGGGGCCTATGGCTATGGCACGGTCTACCAGCTAACTCAGAGCGGCACGCTGACGACATTGCTCAGCTTCGACAACACGAACGGCAACGGGCCCAGGAATTTGATTCAGGCCAGCAATGGGAACCTCTATGGTTCGACGCACTATGGCGGGACCAGCACCGCCTGTACCAATGGCTGCGGCGTGGTCTTCAGCATGACTCTGAATGGCACGCAACTGGACGTGTACAGCTTCGACAATACAGACGGATTCAACCCCTCCACTCCGGTGCAGGCGACGGACGAAAACTTTTATGGCACAACGCATGGTGGCGCCTACGGCGAGGGAACGATCTACGAACTCACTGCTGGCGGTACGCTGACCACTCTCTACAACTTTTGCGCGAAGACCGGTTGCCCTGACGGCGCTACCCCGGCCGGGCTGATGCAGGACACGAACGGAAATTTTTACGGTACGACATACGCAGGCGGGACGAGTGACGCCTGCTCGGGTGGCTGCGGCACCATCTACAGCTTCTCGGTCGGCCTGGGGCCGTTCGTCGAAACGCAAACCACGTCCGGCAAGGTGGGAGCGGCCGTCAAGATCCTTGGCACCAATCTGACAGGCGCAACCAGCGTCACGTTTAACGGCACGGAGGCTGTATTCAAAGTGGTTTCAAGTTCCGAAATTAGCGCCAAGGTGCCCAAAGGAGCGACCAGCGGAGAAGTTCAGGTAGTGACGCCCGGGGGAACGCTTGATAGTAATCAGGAATTCCAAGTTATACCGTAGCAGTTCAGACCCGCTGGCCCTCACGCTTGCAGTTGCAGACGCACCGTAATCCGCGCCTTCTCAAAGAGCAAAACGCTTTCGACGGACTGCCCATGAGCAAGCGAATGCAGGCTGTACTGCCCTCCGCTGATGACGGTCGGTACGCTCAACATGCAACGCTCGTCGGTACCGGCGAGTTTGTTCTTGAAATTGCCGGCAATCATGTTACACATCTCGCCGAGCGCATCCACCACTTGTCTTGGCGAAACCGTGGCATCTCCCAACATGCCCAGCGCGATCCGCTCCGCGGTATGAGCGGTGCAACAGATAGTAACCACTCCGCAGAGCGCTCCGGCTAGTCCGACAATGGCGGTAAATCCACCTTTCAGGACCTCGGCAGATGGCTCGGCCACCGTCACTTTGTGACTAAGTACGACGTCGAAAACCTCTTGCGTGGCAATCACTAGGGTCGGCAGCCAGTTCTCCTGCGGAGCAACCGCGGCACCGGCGGTCATGGCTTCTGCCCTGCCGAGCGGAACAACGGTCTCACCGAAGCGCGAGTGGTCGTCTGGGCAATTGCCATATCAATATTAATGACCACGTCGGCGATGGTCAGCACGACGGCAAGGCCCAATGCTTTGTCCAACCTAGCGATCTGACCCATGGATTTTCAACTCGTTAATGACCCGCCTGCCGGCGTTTAGCCTCAGCTCTGCAATTCCAGTCGAACCGCCACCGGCGCGTCTTCGAAGAGTAGAACCGTTTCCACGGCCTTTCCGTCCGCCATGGAACGAAGGCTGTATTCTTCACCACTGATGACGGTGGGCACGCTCAACATACAGCGTTCGTCAGTGCCCGCAAGTTTATTCTTGAAGTTGCCGGCGATCATGTTGCAAATCTCACCCAGCGCGTCGCTGACTTCGTCCGCGGAAGTGGCCGCGTCGCCTAACATCTTCGTCGCCATCTGGCTTGCGCTCTTCGTGCTGCAGCAGACGGTTATAACTCCGCACAGCGCTCCTGCCAGGCCGATCATGGCCGTGAATTCAGAGTTGGGAGCGTGTTCGGCTTGCGCCACCGGCTTTACACGGCACCCCAACATGATTTCGAAAACTTCCTCCACCGCAAGCTCCAGCACGGGGAGCCAGTTCTCTTCATGAGAACGAGTCACAAACGAAGTATCGGTGCTCATGGTTTTTTCCCCAGCACTGGCAACACATGCTCTTTCACTTGGTCGGGAGTGAAGGGCTTGCGGATGTAGCCACGAGCGCCTGCCGAAAGTGCCTGCACCACATGCGACTCACTGCCTTCAGTGGTTATCATCACAATCGGAACACCCTTGACGCCGTCCAGCTTCGCCACCTCGCGAACAAATTCCAGCCCGTCCATGACCGGCATGTTGATGTCGCAGAGAATCAGGTCGACGGGGTTGTCGTGCAACGCGGTCAAGGCTTCGGCTCCATTTCCAGCTTCCGTGACCTTTTCGAGCTCGACGCCGGCCTGACGCAGCGAACGCTCGACTATCTTCCGCATCACCGAGGAGTCGTCCACGATGAGGGCTCGTATCTTATCCATCGGTTCCCGCCACTCCGCGGCTGTGCGCCGTCATGTGATGCCGTCGCGCTCCGCCATTTTGTGACTGACTAGCTGTACATCGGCACTTCTACAGCGGTCTTTAGGAAGAGGAGAGCAAGCGAACTGAAGCGAGGGACGGTAAATCGTTCGAAAAAAGGGAGATTTATAAGATTGGATACCCCAGCGTTTGACCTTCAGTAACCACGAATCGCGAATCGATGCCAGCAGTTACTTCCACTTACCCTGACCCTCGACAATCGTGATGTAACGATCGATTGGCACATCCATGAAGCGTTCGACCGCGCCGCTCGGTTTCGGCCATGCCACTTCAAGTAAATCAATTTTCGTTCGCGGCCCGATTCCAAGAACCAATCGCGGATCATGTGATGACAGGAAGCTGCCACCCCCGGTTTTCATCCTGCTTCTCTTGAGGTCGCTGGCCTGGTAAATAACTCGGGCACCAACTGCATCGCGATTCGACTTAGTTCCGACTAATGTCAGCCCGAGCCAGTGATTCAGCTTTCCTACATTGTTTCGCAAAAGCAGCGGAGCGCCGCCATTCATCGAAATCAGCACGTCGACGCCGCCATCGTTATCGAAATCACCCACAGCCAGTCCGCGCGCCGAGAAATTCCTGGTAAAAACGGGGCCGCTCTGCGAGCTGACATTCTCAAAACCTTTTCCCGTACCGTGAAACAACAACAGCGGCTCCTGATACTCAACATCCTTGTGATAGACCTGAATCAAGTCGTCGGGATTTCCATTCGACAGAAACAAATCGAGATTCCCATCATTGTCATAATCCAAGAACTTCAGTCCCCATCCGCTCATCAAGCGCGTGGCTGACGCGATTCCGGCCGTTCCAGCCTGATCGTCGAAGGTTTCATCATGATTGTTCTGGTATAGGGAATACATTTCGTGGTCGATGTTGGCGACGAACAGATCCATCCATCCGTCCTGATTGAAGTCGGCGGAATCGACCCCCATGCCAGAGCGCGGCCGTCCCGCTTCGCTATACGCCACACCCGCCGGAGCTCCAATCTCCTCGAATCGTCCACCCCCGCGATTCACGAAAAGAAAATTCGCCGTGGTGTCGTTCGCCACAAAGAGATCAAGCCGCCCATCATTATTAATATCGGTTGCCACCGCACCCCATGCCTTGCCCGGATACCTACCGATCCCGCTCGACTTACTGACATCAGTAAAGGTGCCATCGCCGTTGTTATGAAACAACCAACTCGGCATCGGCTTATAGAGTCGCGGAATGCAGTAGCCCGGCTTATTGTCGGCCTCGCATGGCAAGTGCTTCGACTTATCGAAATCGACAAAGCGGCAGACGAATAAATCGAGCCGCCCATCATTGTCATAGTCGAACCAGACTGCACTCGAAGACCATCCCGGCGCGGCAACTCCAGCGTTCTCGGTTACATCCGTGAACGTACCGTCTCCGTTATTGTGATAAAGAATGCTTCGCCCATATTGCGTGACATATAGGTCGGGGAATCCGTCTCCGTCATAATCCCCAACGGCCACACCTTGCCCATAACCACCTGCCGCGACTCCCGCCTTCTCGGTAACATCGGTGAAGGTTCCATCGCGATTATTTCGGTAAAGCGCATTCCGCAGCGGCGGATTGGGATTGTAAAAATCGCACTTGCCACTATTCACAAAATAAATATCCATCCATCCGTCGCCGTCGTAATCAAGAAACGCGCAACCAGGTCCGGTCGTCTCCGGCAAATATTTCTCAGGTGACTTCCCGTTAGTGTGCACCCAGCTAATGCCGCTAAGCGCAGCCGGAACTTCTTCGAATGGATAGACGGGGGCAGGGACGGCGCGGGCGAGGCGCGACAGACCGGGTGCTATGAGGCCGCCTCCGATTCCCCAGAAAAAACCTTGCCGCAGAAATCGGCGGCGCGTGGATGGCGAGAGTCTTCGGATTGCAAGCGAGGGCGTTTTCTTCACTTCAATATTTGTTGCAGCAGCGCTGCAACTGGCTAATTCGGATTTTGCTGCGATTCAGATGGCTCTCCCGCCGCGCCTTTTTGCGTCAGCTTTTGCTGAATGGCAAACTCGCGATCGCCATCTTCTTTCCGCCCCGTCCGCGAATAGGCGATCGCGAGCAGATAATGTGCCGCCGGATTGCCCGACTGTAACTTCACCGCTGTCTGCAGCGGCGGAATCGCCTCGGAAAATTTCTTCAGCGAAACCAGCGACCCTCCCCACCCAACATACGCATCGCCAAAGCTGGCGTCGAGTTTCGCCGCGCGTGAAAAGTGCTGAATCGCCTCAACCCACTGCTGATTCTGCTTGGCCAGCTCACCCAGCACATATTCAGCGCCCGCATTCGACGGATCAATCCCAAGCTCAGCCTGCATCTCTTTCTTCGCCTCGTCGGCGTCGGCCGGACTCGGATTCGACTTCGAAAGCAGCAATCGGCCCAGTCGAAAATGAATACCCGGCGCCCGCGGATTCTGTTCCAGCACCAGCCGATATTCCTTGGCAGCTTCCTCCCATTTTCCATTGGTTTCGAGCGATTCGGCATGCAGCTCATGCCCCTGCGCCGATTGCGGAGCGGTCGTAGCCAGGTCCGCCGCCGCTCGGTTAGCAAGGTCCGAATAAGTGTGCACCGACACATAGAGCACTTCAGGATCGTGGGGAAATTCGCGATTCAGAAACAAAAGAAACTCGTTGGCCGCATCCGCCTGACCGTCAAACATCGCGCAGCGCACGCCGGCCAGTCCGAGATTGCGCTTGAGATCTTTGTCGGGGACGCGCGATCTGGATTGCTTCAAAAGCGGCAACGCTTCTTTGCAGTGCCCCGATTGCGCCAAGTGCAGAGCCCGTTCCGCCGAAGAAGTCGCGGATGACGTCGATGTCGACGAACCAGCCGCCGGAGGCGATTTTTCCGACCCTTGCCCGAATGAAGATACAGCGAGCGAACCGCACCCCATCAAAAGAAGCAGAAGAGTAGAGCGACGCTTCAACATACCAACCCCAAACATAAAAAAAGGCAGGCGCGCGAAACGCCTGCCCCATTGTATAGCGCCTGATTCTAGAAAATGAACTTGAGCGCAAACTGCAACTGTCGAGCCGACTGCGTCGCACTGCTAATTCCCATCCCATTGCCGAGACTATGGGCCGGAGCTGCAAAGCTCGGGTGATTGGTCGCATTCAGGAAATCGGCGCGGAATTGAAATTTCTTGTTCTCCGTTATCAGGAAGTTCTTTTGCATACTCAGGTCTGCGTCGAAGTATCCGGGCCCAATGACGGGGCCCTGAGCCGGACAATTCCCAAAAGTTCCAGGCGCGGGCTCTGAGAATGGACTCGGATTAAACCACTGGAGCCCCTGCCCCGCAACCGGTGTCTTGGGGTAGGAAACTGGGCCGTTACAATTAGGTCGAGGAGAAGGACTTCCAGTTCCGGAATTGTCCGAGGCATAGAGCGCGATGGGGAAGCCGCTATGCCAGGTAACAATCGGATTAATCGACCAGTTGCCGACTGCAGCATCCACGGCCTTCGGCATGTCGTTCGCGAATTGCTTGCCCCGGCCGAAGGGAAGATCGTACACCGCGTATGCGCTGATCACGTTTTTTGCGTCCCAGTAACATTGGGCATAATCGGCGTTTTGATCGTAAAGGTTGGCCCAGTAATTCTCCGCGGGCGCTGCCTGAGTAGTACTGCCCCAGGTGCCGAAGTAGCCGTCATTGTTGGTCATGCACTTTTCCCAGGTGTACGAGACCTGCGCCTCGAGTCCGTTCGAATATCGCTTCTGCAGCACAGCCTGCATGGCGTTATAGTTCATGTTGCCATTGGTGGCAGTGTTCTTCAGAGTTCCGTATCCATTAGGCCCAATCGTCGCTAGGGTCGTGACGTCGCCATCGATGACTGTGCCAGGAAGGTTGTGGCCACCTCCATAGGGATAGATAATCTGGCCATTGGGTAGTAAGTCCCCCTGCCCCAGCCACTCGGGGACCATTAGGTGAGTAGTTCGCTGGCCAACGTATCCGATCTGGAAGGTGGTGTTGCGGAGGAGCTCGCGCTGAATGGTGAGGTTCCACTGATCGGCCACAGCCGGCTGAATCAGACCTGACCATGCATTTAGCGTGGCGTTAATGAAAGGGCTGCCCGACGGAGGCGCTGCTGCGGTAAATGCCGTCTCCGTGTCATAACCAGTGCCACTCGCCAGATTTGGCGCCTCAACCTGAGGGGGCGTAAAGGGCGGATTCTGAGTAGCCCGCAAATTGGTTCCTGTGCCTTCCAGATATGACGAAATTGAGAAAGAACCACGAACGACAGTATTGCCTCCCAGAAATGCGGGACTCCAAGCGAAGCCGAGGCGAGGCTGGAAGTCCGGATAACCATACTGGCTACTGTATAACCCCCTGCTGAATCCGTTTGTGCCGAGCACGCCGCTAGGGACGGCGTCGCTTCCTGGGAACTGTAGCCAGCCGGTCAGAATATTCACATTGTCTTGATGGTTATTGGTCTCGATCCAGGGAGTACGGGCTTCATAGCGAAGACCTAGATTCACAGTTAACCGGTCAGTCAAACGCCAGTCATCTTGGACGAAGCCCGCGAACAGCCAGTCGCGCTGACGCCATCCACCCGCACTTGTGCCGCGGCCGACATCCTCAGGAAGTCCAAGGGCCCAATCAGCGGAGGGGTCGCCGCCAGTGCCGTTCCCCGAATAATTACCGCCGGGTCCGAGTCCAAAGATCTCAGCGCCCAGTTCCCCGCCATTGCCGCTGTAAAAAACATTGATGTTATAACGATTTAACTGAAAGCCAGTCTTAAGGATATGCCGCCCGTGGGTGTAAATGAGCACATCATCAAAAGTGGAGACAGTCGAGGAAAATTTCTCGGTAACGCTAGCGGCACCTAAAGTGGATAAAGTTCCCGTGTTGATGTCCGTAATCGTGCCACCGCCGAATGAGAGCTGCGGCAGGCCGCCCACTCCGTTGGGATTGCCATCCGCGATGCCAATCGTGTTACCCAAATCGCCGATGGAAAACGTGGTTAGGCCATGAGGCAGCTTGACGTAGTTTTTCCCGAAGCGGACTTCGTTGAGGAGCGTCGGCGAAAACGAATGCGTCCAGTTGGCGGAACCATTTAGTAGGTAGGCTTGATTGAGGCTGTCGCCAAGCAACGCTACAGAGTTGACGGTAGGATCATTTTGATCGGCCTTTGTAAAATGGGCATTAATGTGGTCCCTATTAGACAGGTTGTAATCGACCTTGATGTCGCCCTGGTCCGTATTGAACTGCTGGTACGTGGTGTTGACCGCGTTCTGGAAGCCGTTCGAAAGCGGAATGTTGGACAACGCCTTCGGATACAGCGCATTCGTCACTAAAGCCGTGAATGCTGGATCCAGGTTGCCGGGAGGGATAATGTCGCCGTTGAACTTCGTTCTGGTGGAAGGGGTAAGGATTGAACAAGTCGTGCCGGACGTTCCGCCCGTTCCAGGAGCGCACGGATTATACAACTGTATCGGCGTCGCCAGGTTCAACAGAGCGCCAAAGTTGCCGGTGATTTCATCAGGAGTGAGAACGGTAATGGTAGCGCTGCTCGACGGGTGGTCGAGTCGCCCCCCTTGGTAGTCAGCAAAAAAGAACAGCTTGTTCTTAATGATCGGGCCGCCAAAGGTAGCGCCGAACATATTCCAGCGCAACTTCGGCGTCGGATGGCCTGCTGGCAACCCCGACACGAAAGGGCTGTTCTCCCATTGATTGGCGTTGAAGACATCGTTACGGAAGAATTCAAAGACGTCCCCGTGGAATTTGTTGGTACCCGACTTGAGAGTGACATTAACGATGCCGCCGTTGTAGTTGCCAAACTCCGCCGAAGCGTTCTGGGTAATGAGGTTGAACTCGCCCATCGCATCAGGGGAGGGCGTGTAGCCAATTATGTTGTCCGAAGCCTGGTTGTTATCGACGCCTTCCAGCAGAAAGTTGTTGGCCTGCTCGCGATTTCCGTTGATGTAGGGACGGCCACCCTCCTCCGCTGTGTTGGATCCCGTGTTAAAGCTGGCGGGGTCCACCGAGACAGAGCCGGGAACGAGCAAGGTCAACTGCACATAGTTGCGCGTCGTCAGGGCCAAATCGGTGATGGTGTTGGAATCGAGGACGGTGCTGACCTGGGCATCTTCGGTTTGTAAGATTGGGGCGGCGCCGGTGACTTCGACGCTCTCCGACACCTTTCCAACCGTCATCTTAAAGGTCAGCCGCGCCGTCTGGTTCAGCACGACAGTAAACGGCGGATAGACGGTCTTTTCAAACCCGGGAGCAGTCGCTTCCGCAGTGTACGTCCCTATCGGCAGGCGCTGGATATCGAACGAACCGGTATCATTCGTCGTCGCGTTCCACACAACCCCGCGCTCGGTATCGCGAGCGACAACCGAGGCGCCTTTGATCGGCGCTCCGCTCGGATCAACCACCGACCCGACAATTGCGGCGGTGACTTCCTGACTCCACGCCGGCTGCAGCGCGCATAGGAGACCGAGCAGCAGCATGATCGCGACCCATACCGACCGTCGCGTTGCTGACTCTTGAAGCGGTGATTTCCGGATCGCGGATTTTCGTGTCGCCGATTTTCCGACCCAAGACGTTGCCATCGTAGAACCTCCGGGAGAACGCGTTAGTGAAACAGAACCCCACCAAACAAATAGTGCAATAAGATTAGGATAATGCTATATAGTACTTTCGTTGGGGCCGTCAAGAAAAAAATGTGAGCGTTCCACATTTTCTTGCCAGTCCGGTTTTTGTACTCAGCTATAGCACATGGGAAACAAGGTCGCTTGTGGTCCGTCGGAACGGCGCACGCCTGTGGAAAACCGGGATTTTTGCACCCGATACCAAGAACGGGATATATGCTATGGAATGCCGTATCCGGCGATGCAATCAAACCAATCCTTTACAAGATTCATTAACCGAGGTAAGGTTTGAGCCATTGCAACCGCGGTTCAGGCTAGTGGGGAGTCGATTACAGCTCTATAGCATATGAGTCGGCAGAAAGCGCTTGTCTGGACGCGTTCGGAAATAGCCGGCAAGCGACAGTCGACTCATTTGCTCTATAGCGCATTCAAAATAGTGATGATGGTGATTAATCCAGCAAGTGCAAGGTAGTAGGGGATCGATGATTGAATGATTGGGGAGTCCATGCCAAACAGCCGCCCAAATGGAATGCCCGCATATAAGAAGATTCAAGGCGCGATCATCAAGCGCATTGAAAGCGGGCAATTGAAGCCGGGAGACACCGTCGATTCCGAACGCGAGCTGGCGCGGATTCACAAGGTAAGTCTGATGACGGCCCGCCATGCTCTAACCGCGCTCGAGCGCGAAGGCATGGTGCAGCGCCGCCGCGGCGCGGGAACCTTCGTGGCTCCTCCGAAGATTCACTTCAACAAGCTGACCAGCTTTACCGAGCAGATGGCGGGACGAAGTTTGACGGCTTGCTCGAAAGTTCTGTCTTTTGGAATCGTCGACAACGAGCAGGAAGTCGCGGCGCGCCTCGCTCTCGCCACCGACACTCGCCTGCTCAAAGTAGAACGTCTGCGGATCGCAGCCGACGAGCCCTTTGCGGTCGAAACCTGTTACCTGCCAGCCGAAGAATTCTCCGGCCTCACGCGCACGGCGCTAGCGCGCGGATCGCTTTTTTCAATCATAGAAGGCACTTACGGAATCCAGCTCGCCTATGCCGACGAGGAAATGGATGCAACCGCAGCGGCGCCGGCGACCGCGAATCTTCTGCAAGTACCGCGCGATGAGCCATTGCTCCGCATCCGTCAGTTGATTTATTCGACCAAAGGGAAGGCAGCGCTATATGTCCTCGGGCTCTATCGATCAGACCGGCACACGCTGCTTGTCCGAAGATTCCGGTAGGCTGTGAAAGCTGCGCTGGTCGCCCGTTTCGCGCAAACGCCGCCCGGCTGTTGCCTGATCATTTCCGTTTCTGTCTATGCGCACTGTCATCCATCTCGCAATTGTCACCAGCTTGCTCATCCCAACGAGCCCAATCACTACTCAGGCCAAAGAACGCCATTCGCAGCCGCCACCGATTCATCTCGACCGCGACGGCGAAAAGTGGGTGCGGCGCACGCTCAGCAAAATGTCGACCGAAGAAAAGGTCGGCCAACTTTTCATGGTGTGGGCGCGCGCCGAATTCTTCAATGTGAACAGCGCCGAGTATCGCGATTTCGTAAACCGCATCGAGCGCTATCACGTCGGCTCTTTCGCCCTCTCCGTGCCGGTGGACGGCCCATTCCTCATCAAGGGTCAGCCGTATGAAGCCGCGATGCTGGTGAATCAACTGCAGCAGCAGTCGAAACTCCCCCTGCTGATCGCTGCCGATTTCGAGAGTGGACTGTCCTCCCGCCTGAACGGAACCACTATTTTCCCTCAGGCGATGGCGTTTGGTGCGGCCGGAAAAACCGATTATGCCGAGAACTTTGGAAAGATCGTTGCCTTGGAAGCGCGCGCCATCGGTGTCCATTGGAATTTCTTCCCCGTGGCGGATGTGAACTCGAATCCGGCCAACCCCATCATTAATACACGTTCCTTCGGCGAAAACCCGCAGCAGGTTGGTGAATTGGTGGCCGCGTACATTCAAGGCGCACGATCGAACGGCATGCTCACGACAGCCAAACATTTTCCCGGACACGGCGACACGGCCACCGATTCCCATCTCGGCGTGGCACACGTCAGCGGCGACCGCGCGCGGCTAGAGTCCGTCGAGCTTCCACCCTTTCGCAAAGCGATTGCGGCGGGCGTGGACGCCGTAATGGTGGCGCATGTCGCCGTGCCTGCGCTCGAAAGCGATCCGAATAAAGTTGCCACAACCTCGCCCGCAATCGTTACGCAATTACTCAAAGACCAACTCGGCTTTCACGGAATTGTCATCAGCGATGCGCTCGACATGGCCGCCCTGACTCGTCTTTATGCGGCAAATATCGGCCGCGCGGCAGTCGATGCGTTCAAGGCCGGCAACGACGTGCTGCTCATCCCACCCGATCTGGATGCGGCCTACCGCGCCGTGTTCGCGGCCGTGGCAAGCGGAGAAATTTCCTCTGATCGCCTCAACAACTCAGTGCGAAAAATTCTCGAGGCAAAAGCTTCTTTGGGATTGCAGCGCACGCGGCTCGTGGATATAAGCGCGATGGACAAAATCATCGCGCAGCCTGAGAATGCCGCGCTGGCGCAAAAGATCTCCGATGACGCCATCACTCTGGTTCGCGACAACGGCAAAATTCTCCCTCTGAAAGCCTTTAAGAAATCGGCTGTCCCGCTGCCCTATCAGGCACCGGAGCCCATCACCAATCGCGTTGTCACGATAATTTTCACCGACGATGTGCGCTTGGAAGCGGGACGAACTCTTGAGCGCCAGCTTCGCATCCGCGCCCCCGATGCTCACATTTTTTACGTCGACTCGAGGATCGCGGGAGCGATGTCGGCAAACATATTGAAAGCCGTCGACGAGGCGGAGACCGTGCTGGCGGCGGTCTACGCGGTGCCAGCTCCCGGAGTCAGGGGGAGCGGAAGCGCGGTAAGCCGGGCAGACGCAACCAGCGCGCTCTTACAAAGCATCCTCGATCATGCCGCTGCCAAGACCGCGCTCATCGCAGTCGGAAGTCCCTACCTGGCTCAGGATATCCCCGCCGTTCAAAATTATCTGTGCACGTTCTCGTCGGCGCCGGTCTCCGAGACCAGCGCAGTGAAAGCGCTCTTCGGAGAAATCCCAATTCGCGGTCATTTGCCCGTAAGCATTCCAAACATCGCCGAACGCGGCGCCGGCATTGAGAAGTCGATGAAATAAGAATGATTCTCGGACGCGCCAAAAGAAAGATTCAGTGCGCCGCCTGCGATCTCTGCGCCAGAAAATCATCGCGGCATTGTTTCGCCGAAGTGAGCAACTGCGCAAACTCTGGTGAGCCGGGCAACTTCGCCCGCATGGCGTCGTTCTGCAAACCGATGTAGGCACAAGAGTGCCCGGCGCGCGCGCGCGTAGTCACCAAGTTGGTCGAAGGTGAACGAACTGACTCAAAACGCGATGACCCCGAAGCCGCACCCGGAGTTTTTCACCACTCTGTTTAGGCGCTGAGGTTCACAAGGTTCGCACCACCACCTACGCCGCTTGCCTGATCGACGCAGTTGCCGCAGGCGATGTACGAACCGCAATGGCAAACATGACGTAAGACCAGCCGCGCAAGAGCAAGGAAATTCCGACCGCGAAGCCGAGAAACCATAATCCCGACCCCGGCCAATCGATCCAAAGCAGCACGCCCAGCAGAAGCGTCACCGCGCCATCGAATGCCGCCCAGCCCCAGTTCGGAAACTTCAGCCTGATCGCCGCCACCAGTCTGAAAACTCCGATCACCGTGAAAAAAGATGCGAGAAGCAGCGTCCATGCCAGCGCTCCGGCCACCGGATGCGTCACAATGAGCAACCCCACAAGCACCCCGAGAACTCCGCCGATTAGGTGCAGAAAGATGCCGCCCCATTTTCGGACGCGAAAGGCCTGAATTGCCTCCACCACCCCGCTCACTACGAGCAGCCAACCCAGTACCAGCACCGTGCCAAGAGTAGCCGCCGGCGTGATGAAGAGCGCTACGGTCCCAAGAAAGACCATGCCGATCCCAATCGCCAGCAACCATCCCCATTTATGCCGGATATTGTCGACTTCCAAAGACAGCGCATTCGTAGTCATATGCTGTTCCTCCGCATCAGATCGTTGTGACTGCTCGACCGGATGCTAGTTCCTGGCGGTCATTTTATCAATTCCTCTCGAGAGTAAGCGCGCCATACGACCCTCGCTGTAGTTACACAAATTCGCGGAGACGATAAAATTGGGCGTGTGGCGCGGAGCCGCAGTTACTCCCTGCCTGGCCTTGCGATGAAGGAGAACGAAAATGCCGCTCGTGTGGACCTGCAAAAGCTGCGGACAGAAAAATCGGGTTCCGGCAAAACACCTCGCTGAAACCGGCCGTTGCGGAGCCTGCAAGTCTCCGCTGCCTCCTATCAACGAGCCCCTGGAAGTCGACCCCGAGCAATTCGACGAAATTATCCAAAATGCCCGTGTCCCCGTCCTCGTCGATTTCTGGGCGGCGTGGTGCGGCCCTTGCAAGATGGCCGCGCCCGAGGTTGCCCGCACCGCGGTGGATATGGCTGGTCAAGCCATCGTCGTGAAGGTTGACACCGAGCGCTATCCGCAACTGGCAGCCCGCTTCAACGTTCGCGGCATTCCAAACTTTGTTGTCTTCTACGCCGGTCGTCCCGTAACCCAGCAGGCCGGATTAGTCGACCACACGCAAATGGAAAACTGGCTGCGATCCGCCAGTTCAGTTTCGGCATAATCTGATCTCGACTCTTTACGTGGTGAGTATATGTCCGCAATACGGACCACTGCGGGCAGTTTCGCAGCGGTGCGTATGGCGAAAGTAGTATGACCATCTCTGTGCATCGTAGACACCGATAGCAAAACAGTTCCCGCCAGCGTCATCGTTGAAGATAGCTACACCGAGCAAAGCCCTCGAGCGATAGACCCCGCAAAACTTTGCCCCCAAGTATCCCCGTCTCAGCAACGGAGGAACATTTCACCCCCAATACTGGCGGCCTGTTTCGACGATTCGCTCTCTGCCCCACAACGATGGAAAAAACAAACAATCACTTGACAAGCTCATGACAACCCCACCCACAGAATTTTCTATGTTGACCTCAGCCCTTCCCGAGGACGGTTTTCTTATGAAGAGACTGACGACGATCGGTGTGCTGCTTTTCTCGACGGCATTGCTCTCCGCTCAGGGCGCGGCGCCTAAGCATGTTGCGGTCACAGCGGTAGCCGGCGAAAGCTGGCTCCATCACCTCCATCGGCCGTTTGACGAGACCAGCATGGGCAAGACGTGGCGCTTGGGCCCGCCCGATCTAACGCCCGATCAGGACGCTATTTTCTTGCAGTCATCCACGCAATCGAACTCAACGACGCGATCGCACCTGCGCACGCTGCATGGTTCCGATCTGTACCGCATGAACTGCCGGGGATGTCACGGCGAATCCGGTCGAGGCGCGCCCCCTGAAATCGCGTCACTGATCGATCCCGTGCGCGCAACCTCCGCCGCCCTCGTCGCGCAGCGTATGAAGAACGTTGGCATGGAACTAAGCCGCCGGCAGACAGTCGAAATAGCGAATCAATCAAAAGGCGCCTTGCTTAAGCGCCTTCACGAGGGCGGACATGATATGCCTTCATTCCATTACCTGAGCGAACCAGAGATTCGTTCACTCGTCGCCTACCTCCAGCAACTCGCTGGCGTTCCGCATGCCGATAACGAACAAATCGTGATTCAAGAATCGGACTCTCGCGTCGGCGAGCTGATCGTGAAATCCACCTGCCACATCTGTCACGGCGCAACGGGTATCAACCCCGCTTCCTCCGAACTTCTCGAGGGCGCAATCCCTCCCCTGAGCGCGCTTCCAGCGCGCGTGAATCAAGCACAGTTAGTAAGGAAGGTCACGAATGGAGCGCCCGTAATCATGGGCACGCCAGCATCGCTTTACCGCGGCCGCATGCCGGTCTTCAGTTATCTCAGTGCAGACGAAGCGGCGGATGTTTACGAATACCTTACAAACTATCCGCCCACGGAGTTGGCAATCCTGAATCAAACTCTTCCGTCGGCTCAGCGCGATCCAATTAACCCGCCGGCCGATTCCCAAGAAGCACGCGCTACGGTGCCCCAACCCGCGCCTTCTCAAGTTCTGCGCCCACGCGAAGAAAACCCGTCCTATCCTCTGCTGATCGGCATGGGATCGTTCGCAATCTCTCTATTAGCGCTAGGGTGCTGGATCACATTGCATGAATTCAAGAACCTTTCAGTCAAGAGTCAAGCGCGTAGTGCCGCGCGCCAGCCGGCGGTAGATCCCGCGCCCTGGTTCGAACTTCCTCAGCCCGTCGAACTGCCCCAGGTTTTTCCTGGCGTCTTTGCCGGGTCTACAGAAGGCCAACCCTCCGATTGGATGGACGATAGAAGAATTTCTTAAACAAATTATAAGGAGAGATAAAAATGCATCGCAATCTATGGCAAGTCATTCTACTTGGCGCGACCCTAAGCACCGCGCACGCGGGCACTGTTACCGGCAAGGTCGAGGGAACTACGGGCCCGTCGGTTCTATATGTCGAAGCAATTGCGGGAAAGACCTTTCCGGCTCCCGCTCAGCCGCCGGTCATGGCGCAACGACATCTGAAATTCGAGCCTCACATTCTTCCGGTACAGCAAGGCAGCACAGTCGAATTTCTCAACAATGACGGAGTCGCGCACAACGTTTTCTGGCCCTCTATCGGAGGCAACAAGAAGCTTGCGCACAATCTCGGCACCTGGCCGCAAAACGAAAAGCGCGCGTTCAAATTTGACACCGCTGGCGCAGTCCCGCTGCTTTGCAATGCGCATCCGGACATGACGGGCTACATCATCGTCGTGCCCACGCCCTATTTCGCGCTGACCAGCGAATCCGGCGAATACAAAATCGAAAACCTTCCCGACGGCAGTTACACCCTGACAGCCTGGCACGAGGGCATCAAGAACCAGTCCAAGCACGTGGACGTAGCCGGCGATACCAAAGCTGACTTTACGCTTAGCCGGTAGGCCGATATTGCCAGGGGCGCGACCGCGAATGCGATTGCTGCCCTGACATCTTCGGCTTTAAGACTTAGGAAGTCGGCGAGAAAATCTTCGGTCGTATATCCGGCGGCGAGGCTGGCCAGCACCGTGCGTAGCAAGACCCGCGTGCCTGTGAATACCGGTTGTCCATCGCAGATTTGGCGGTCTCGATACCGGGATGTGCGGTCTCTTCTGCGGTGGCCAATTTCCAGTCTTTGTTAGAATCAGGTTCACCAATCAAACGTCTACCAATGACGCCGCGAACAGTTGAAATTCTGTATCAGATGATCGCTTTTCTGTTTGCGATCAGCGTGCATGAGTCCGCACACGCGTGGACGGCGTCGCGCTGCGGAGATCCCACGGCTCGCATGCTGGGGCGTGTGTCGTTGAATCCGATTCGCCACATCGATCTGTTTGGCACCATCATATTGCCGCTGGTCGCGGCCATTAGCCACATTCCGTTACTTGGCTGGGCGAAGCCGACGCCGGTC
>JBEKXO010000006.1:0-49449 GCA_049511995.1 Terriglobales bacterium | reverse complement strand
GCCCAGCACGCAGGGAGTATTCGGCATGGCGCGGACTACGGGGACTTCTTTTTCAAGGGCGCGCTCGATCATGTCGGTCGGGACTGATGCGGCGATTGAGATCACCAGTTGCTTTTCATTCAGGTGGGCGCGGATCTCGCGCACTACGTCGGCTACCACCTGCGGCTTGACACACAGAAAAATAATGTCCGCGCCCTGGACTGCTTCCTGGTTATCGGTTCCGGCGTGAACTTTCAATTTATCTTTCAATAGTCGCGCACGCTCGGGACGGGTCACCGTGGCCCAGGTTTGCGCCGGAGAAAGCAATCCGTCACGGAGAAAAGATTGCAGCAGTATCGAGCCCATCTTGCCCGCACCTAAAATTGCGACCTTCTTTTTAGCGCCTACACTTTGGCCCATGGCGTCCTCCAGCCCTGATTCAGTGGTAGTGCACCAGACTAACATTAGCGGTTGAGATAGGCAGCTTCAGGACGGCAGCGCAGTAACGTCAGGATCAAAGACAGCGGGCGGGGGCGCCCGCTCCACACTTGCACATATTCACTTTATAGAGAGGAATCTTACTGCACGTTCAAAGTCACGATATCTGAATTGGACGCGCCACTTCCGGCGGCCGCGGTCACGGTCACTTGCGACGCGCCTACCAGCGTCGGGGACGCTACAGTCACATAGGCGGATCCGGGCGCCGGCGCCGCGGTTGACGTGGCTGTTACCGTTACCGTTGCCGGATTGGGCACAGATGTCGGAGCGGAATAAAGGCCGGTCTGATCGACGGAGCCGCCCCCTACGGGCGGCGAGACTTGCCAGGTCACGGTTTGGTCGGTCGAGCCGTTTACCGTCGCTGCAAATTGCTGCTGCGTAGACGAGGCTGACCACGCGTTGCCCACCTCGTTGGCAAACAAAGTGGCAGGGCTTGGAGTCACGGTCACGCTAACCAGTTTTGGGTTGCCGTTGCCACTGCCGACGCCCCCGCATGAAAGCAAAGCCAGCAAACCGAGTCCCAGATACGCACGCATGATCTTTGCCGAGAGACGCGGCTTGCTGCGAATTGATCCAGCGGCGATGCCGACGAGCAACGCCCAAGCGAGCGTGAAGAACGACAGAAGGCGCGGGTGGCCGGCGATCGACCGACGGATCTCCCCACTCGCACCGGAGGCGCAAAGCGTGGGCAAATTCGGACCGCAGGTCCAAATTGTGAGAGCCACGGAAGTTGTCGGCGCGCCTGCTGAAATCGTAGTGGGATTGAACTCGCATCCTGCGCCGAGAGCACCGTTCGTCAGCAGCGGCAGACCCGTGCACGCGAAACTTATCTGGGAAGAGAAGGTTCCGCCACCAACAGGGGCGGCCGAGAATGAATAGGTTGCGCTTTCTCCGGCAAGCGCGCTAGCGCTGGCGTTGCCCGTGTCGGTCCATGTAAAGTCCGCTCCGGGCGCGGCTACTGTCAGCGTTTCTGTGGGCGTCGCGTGGGTGAGCGTGCCATCGGTTCCCTGGATGGTGAAATTGAATGTACCTACCGACGCGCTGCCTAAGGTGACAGTGAATGGAACGCCGCCAGCAGTTGGTGCTATTGCCGCGGTAGGTGGCATGCATGTCGCCGGAGCGCCCGCTGTGCAGGAGAGGGTCACGCTGCCGGCGTAACCATTCAACGCCGTCAACGTTCCATTCCAGGTGACGTTTTGATTTGTGATGGTGATATTCGGAGTTGGCGACACAGCGATTGCGAAGTCTGGAGCGGGGGGCGTAACCGTCAGCAAAAATGTTTGCGTCTTGGGTGCGGGTGCTCCGGGCGATGTTGCCGAGAGCGTCACAATCAGCGGGCCGCCTTGCGGTGTCGATGCTGCCGCAGTCACCGTGAGCGTGACAGTGACTGGGGATGACGCGGTCGGCGACAGGGTACTCGATGGTGAGAAGACGCATGCTGCTCCGGCCGGCAATCCCGCAGGGCACCCGAGGTTGACGGTGCTCGCGAAGTTGCCCGAGGCAGTTACCTGGAACGTCGCGGCGGATGACGTGTCGCCCTGGCCGACGGTCAGAGAGTTTGGATTCGGCGCAGTCAAGTTGAAATCGACTACGTAGAGTGTGACTGCCGCATCGCGCGTAGTCTCATCGGGGTCGGTGCCGACGGCATGCGCGTTGAAACTGTAGGTACCGACGGGTCCGCCGGCAAGCATAGAGTAAGTCGCGGTCGGCGTTTCCGCGGTTGGCTGAAGCGTGCAGGTTGGCGAAGTCGCGCCTGAGCAACTCAAGTTCACCGGGCTCGCATAGCCGTTTTGCGCCGTTAGTTTGCCGTTAAACGTCGCGGTCTGCGCAGGAAAAACTGTTTGCGGCGAATTTGAAATCACATTCGTATAGGAGGGCGAGACGACCAGGGCGAAATTCCAAATGCCGCGACCATAGGTCGACGCGATCAGAGTTTTTGTGCCTGCGTCGGGATTAAAAAGCTGAAGCGCCGTGACGGGCGCATTGGGTAGATATCCCGACGTGTTGGGGCCGGGTGCAGGGCCAACCTCGCTCCAATTGGGCGCTGTGGTCGGGCTCACGAAGACGCCTACGTCGGTGGCGGCATAAATGTTGCCCCCGGTGGAATCCACGAGCAACGCGTTTACGGGATTGTCTGGCAGCGCGGTTAGTCCGGCGCCGCTCCAGTCGGTCCACGTTGCGCCTGCGTTCGTGGTTTGCCAAACGTGCGACGTGGGGTAGGAAGGCGTGCTGAATCCCATGATGCCGACGTACGCGGTGTTGCCGGTCGCGTTGGAAGCATCTATGGCGACGGATGAAATCGCGTAGCCCTGCGGATTGATATTCTGCGTTACACTCTGCATCAGCGTGACGCCGGCGTTGGTCGTAACCCACACTTCGCCGCCGGGCGCTCCGCTTAGCGGGCCGTATCCATCGGTTACGGCATAGACCACGGAGGAGTCGCCGCTTGACGTTGGACCGCCCGCGGCCAGGCCGGTTACGAGATTGATTTCATTGCCCGTGCATACGCCTGTGCCGAGCGTTTCGAAATCGCTGCTCAGTTGGAGCGGAGACGTTCCATTGATGCCGATGCGCCAGACGCGGCAGGTGCCGACCAGCATTTCGCTGGCGTTCTGCGGATCGAGAATGTACGGAGTGTCGTAGCCGCCCTCGTCCCCGCCGAGATCGCTTGAGCCGACGATCTGGACGAATGTGCTGTCGTTGCAGTCCGATCCGGTGCCCGTTTGCGAGTCGCACTCGAGGATTGTCAGGTATGGGTTCGCGGCAAACCACAGGCTGGGAGTTGCGGGACTGATCGCGGTGAATCCACCATCGCCTCCGAGTGCGTTCTGCCACGCGGTGCTCGTGGTCGCGGTGTCGGTTTTCGGCGAGCCATTGTTCGCGGTGCCTCCGAGCATAATGTCGGCGCTGGTTGGATGCACGGAGACAGAGACGAATTCTGTCATCGAGCCCAGCGTCTGGCTAAGGCTGTCGAATCGATTGGTGCCGGAGCAGCTTCCGCTATCGAGGCCGGAATAGCCATCGAGAGTGCGGCTGACGCCGCCGTCGTGGGCGAAGTAGCCAGGTGACAGGCTCGTTGCTGAGACTACGGCGAAGGCGATGCCGTGCTGGCTGGGATTCACATGCGCGGGCGCGGCGATCGGATCGCAGCCGTAGGCGTGTGTGAGATTGATCCAATCGCCTTGCGTGCAGACTGTGCTCGCAGCGGGCTCGAGCGTGCACTTATAGAGATTGATCGAGCCGGCATAGATATCCGTGCCGGTCGAACCTTGTGATGGCGGATCGGGAACGGCGGAGAGCGCCAGGTTGTACCAGCCCTGTTCGACACCGCATCCGCTGTCGAAACCGAACGCGTCGTCGCCGCAGTTGGTGATGCCGTTATCGGGAATCTGCGTCCAGGTAGTGCCACCGTTAGTCGACTGCCAGATGCCTTCGTCGGCGGGCGTGGGAGTTGAATATTCGACGTCGGCCTGTACATCGACGATCCACGCATACATCTCGTTGCGACCCGGAACGACTGCGAACTCACCGCGATAAATCAGGCAGGTTGTGGCATTCGCAGCGGCCGGACAATTGGCGGAGGCGAGTCCTGCGCTCGGTTGCGTCGCAAGAGGTGTGAAATTCTGTCCGTCGGTCGAGGAGTAGATGCCGTGGCGGCGGATCGCGGCGTAGAAGGTTGCGTTGGTCGCGTTGTAGACCACCGACGTGGCGGAGGCAGGGACGGAATTGTCGGTTAGCGTGGCGCGATTCCAGATGATGCCGCCGTCAGTCGAAAAATAAAGTCCACGCACGGTCGAATTTCCATCTTCGGTCGGACCCAGGCATGGGCCGCTGTCGACGACGGGCGCAGACTCTTCGCCGACGCAGAGGCCGTTGTCTTCAGCCGCGGCTGCTACGACAAGATTTGGATTCGCCGTGCTGAAAGCGATTTTGCTGAAACCGATTCCCAGGAATGACTGACCGCTGGCTGCGCTCGTGATCTGTTGCGGCCAAGTCGCACCTCCGTTAGTCGAGCGCAGAATGCCGAGACCGTAATAGGAGTCGGACGAATTATTCGTCTCGCCGGTTCCGACGAGAATGACCTGGCTGTTTCCCGGCTCCAAGGCTATTGCGCCAACCGCCAGTGTGGGCTGGTCGTCGAACAAGGGCTGCCAGATGACGCTAGCGGGATTGGTGCTGAGACTTCCTGCGTTGGTCGACTTCCATAGGCCGCCGTAGGCTCCGCCGAGCAGGACTGTGTTGGCGCTGGCGTCGGCGGGATCGATCACCACGGAAGTCGCGCGTCCGGAGACCCAGTTGTAATTCTGGCCGCCATCGCCGGTGGCGTCAGAGGCGAGTGGAGCGGGGCCGGCGGGCGTCCATACGCTCGAAGCTGCCGGCGAAGTGATCGCCTTAGTCAAGCTGTGGCTGGCTGCTTTTGGCGAGGACGGCGCCTGTGGCGATGACGCCGCCACTCGCGCTGCCCTCATTGCTATCTTCTGTCGGTAGGCACGCAAGCGCATACGGGCTGCGGAGTCGCTCCCCGGGACGGTACGGCCACGTTGATTCCAATTCCACTTTGGTTTGGAGGTGGGGGGTTCTGCGTTTTTGCTTGCATCGATGTGCTCAGGAGTTGCGGAAACCGGTTTTCTGTCCCACTCCTGGCCCGGAGCGCTGCCGAACAAACCGGCGGCGAAAAGAAAAGTAAAGAGCGCCCGGAGAATACTCTGCGAAATGAAACGAGACGGACCTCGGCTCGAGATACGGCTGGACATAGAGAGAAACGCCATCAGCGCGCCGTCAGGTAGCGGCGCGCCAGTAGAGTTTCAACGATTCGCCGAAGATTTCCACGTCCTCGAAAGTCTCCCCATCCTTGGTAGCCGGGAAAAGGAATGAATTTCTGGGTCGTCAGCCGGTGGCCCAGCGAGGAGCGGGTTCTGGCATTGTGAGTGGCATGGCGATTTTTCGCCAACGCCAGATTTACGCGTGTCTAGGGAGTGATCTCCCACAGCACTCCACAGCCGTAGTTGCTACACCCGCTGCTGGGGGAACCACCGGCTAGGGTCGTGCCGAAAAGGTTGCCATTCGTGTCTACGATCACAACGGCGAAGGGATTTGAACCATCCGAACCTTGAAAGGTGTGCAGCACTCTCTCGGTGTTATCAGACAGCTCGAATACCGTCCCGTCGTTATTAAGCCCTCCCCACGTAGTCGTGCCGTAGAGCGTGCCCGCCGGGGTGCGAATAATGCCTGCCATCGGGTAGTTCCCGTGCCAACCTCCGGGGAATTTGTAGAGCACAGTGTCAGTCCCGGTCCCGGGATCCACCATGAACACCGTTCCGCAGCCGTGGCCACTGCGGCACGGATGAGAGCCGCCCAGTTGGGAGTCCCCATAGAGGTTGCCCGATGAGTCCAGGGCCAGAGGCCCGTAGGGGTATTCCGCGTTGGGCGATCCAGTGAAGTTGTATAAAACGTCGTAAGCGCCGGTCTTAATCGTTAGCTTGAACACCACGCCGCACCCGTCAGGGTTGCAATTGCCCGAGGACCCGCCCTCGGCGGTCGTACCGTATAAGGCCTCTCCCCGCGCGTCCAGGGTCAAAGCCGAGGAAGGAAACGCCCCGTCCGAAGAATCAAACTTATGCAGCAGGGTAAAGGTGTGCGTCTTCAGAACCAGCTTGTACACGACTCCACAACCCTCCGCGCAATACCTCGCACTGCCGCCCGTGAGGGTAGTGCCGTAAAGCACGCCCGACTTCAGAGTCAGGGCCCCGGAGGGGTAGAGTCCGTCATGCCAATCAAAAACGTGGATCACCCGAAAAGCGCCGGTGTGAATATTTATCTCGAATAGCAGTCCGCATCCTCTGGAGCCGTAGCAACTGGGATCTCCCCCAAAGCTCGCAGCGCCGTAGAGCTTGTTCCCCGAAAGAGCCACGGTCGTGTAGGGAAATGCTCCGTCGGTACCATTTGTAAATGTGTGGAGGACCGTCAGCTTGCCAGCCTTGTCCAGCTTAAACACTGTTCCGCACTGACAATTGAGATCTCCGCCGACACCGGTCGTACCATAGAGGTTGCCGGTAGCGTCCGGCACTAAACCAAATGGCTGTCCCCCGTCCGTGCCGCCCGTGAAGTTGTAGAGCACCTTGTAGTGTGGCGCGGCGGATGCGTCTGGCGTCAGCGCCGGAATGAAGGCGATAAGCGCAGCCAGTACTGTCCAGAAATGGAAGGATGGATGTGAGCGCATGCGCCGACGCTCCTTCTCCGGGAGACTGTCCCGATGAACGCCAATTCTTTGCTCCAACCGTATCGCTGTCAAGGGTCGAATTTAGGTGTCGCTCTCGGTCCGGCGTCAATGAGTGTAATCGGATGTTACGCCAACAATCCCTTACGGATGACCGGTCGCGGCAACTTCATGGAGCATTGAATACTTGCCGACTTGCCAATGGACGACCATAATCCACGGCATGGATATTTTGTCGGGCTTCGCTGTCGTGGCCGTAGTAGCTCTTTGTGTGGCCATCGCTGCTTGGATAATGTCGTGGTACCGGCAGCGCAAACTGGTCCAGCAAGCCGCTCAGTGGGTTCCTATTGAGGCAACGATCGAATCAGGCGCTCTTGAAGGGACGCGTGAGACTGGCAAAGTTGTGTTGCCGACATTTGCCTTTTCTTACCAGGTTTCCGGCGAATCCTATTCTGGGCGCTTTTCGCTCAGGGCAAATGTTTCTAAGGAATCCGCTGAGTCAATGATTGACCAAATGATCGGACGCAGAATTTTCCTCCGCTATGACCCAGACCACCCAGAGAAGTGGTTTATCCCAGATGACGCTATCGAAGGTTACAAAGTTGAGCAGAAGATTGGCTCGCACCTAATCCATGATTACTCCCCAAACGACTAGCCGATGTCGGATGCCCCTCTTTCCTGGCCGTTGACGTAATCACGTTTACACTCAAAATTCTTTTGGCGAGGTCAACGAGAGTAAATGTGATTTATCGCCAATTTACTCTTGTGAGCTTTCAACTTCGCTTGCCTCATTGACTGGGTTCCTATCGTTCCAATCCAAGGCGCAGCAGCAGATCCTTGAACCGGGGATCGCTGCGCAGCGGGTCAAACATCGGCTCCACTTTGATCTGCACGACTGCGTTCGAATGCTCCGCATACATTTGTTGGAGCAGTTCGAGGGCCCGCTCTTTCTGGCCCGTGCCCGAATAAGCGATCAATAAGGGCGCGTCTCGGTTCGCCGGCGATGCAGAACTCTGCTCCAGTTTCGCCAAGGCCCGGCGTGCCTCGTCAGGATGACCGGCGCGGGCGTAAACGGCTGCCTTCCAACCCCACATCCAAGGACCTTCGCCGGCGGCCTCCCAGCGGTCGATCACTTTGATTGCCTCGTCGTATCGGCCCAGCTGCAGATAGGCAGGAATCATCAAGTCTTCCGCGCGATGATAATTTGGGTCCAGATCGAGCACCGAGCGCCATTGCTTCAACGCGCTCTCATATTGGCGCGACTCATACAAGATGGATGCACGATCCGTCGCGATAATGAGCGATAACGGATCCAGCTTCCGCGCCTGCTCGCTCTCGGCAAACGCTTCCGGAAACCGGCCTTGCCAGGAAAGAAATTCCGCATACCACTGGTGCGCGGTCGCATATTGCGGATCGAGTTCAATCGCCCGCCGAAATTCCTTCTCCGCTCCCGGCCAGTCGTAATCGTAATTCTCTTTGATCAAGGCAAGCGATGCGTGAGCATCGGCCAGACTCTCGTCGAGCTCCAGCGCCAGCAAGGCCGTGGCTTTCGCCTTCGGCATCAGTTCGTTTTGCGGGCCTATGTACCATGTGCTCATCAGGGTGAAGGTGTCCGCCAGCCCCGCGTAGGCGCGGCCGAAATTCGGATCCTTGTCGATCGCCTGCTGAAAGTAATCGGCTGCCTGTCGAAACCCCTCCCCCGTCCTCTTGTTCCAGAAATAGCGGCCCTTCAGATACAGGTCGTACGTTTCATAGGAGTTCACTCCCCGCACCGGCGCCGCCGCCTGCGCTGGCTCGATCGGCCTCCGCCCGCTCAGGCTGAATTCGATTTCATTCGCGACTTCGCGGGCCACCTCCTCCTGGAGCTCGAGCAGGTCGCCCAAATCGCGATCATATTGCCGCGCCCACAAATGGCTTTGGTCCTTCACCTGGATCAGCTGAACCGTGATGCGCACCCGTTTTTCATCCCGCCGCACGCTGCCTTCGATCACATACTGCACCCCCAAATCCCTTCCGATCGCAGGGATTGATTCCTGCGAGTGCTTGTAGTGCATCACCGAAGTCCGCGCAATTACCCCCACATGCGCGGGATCGAGGTTGCCGAGCTGGCCGATCATCTCTTCGGTCAGGCCATCGCTGAAGTAATCTTCCGACGAATCGCCCGTGAAATTCTCAAATGGCAAAACCGCCAGCATGGAGCGTCCGGCGGATATCGGCCGCGGACGGAACCAATGCAAGTAAGCAGCAAAGGCAAGAATCAGAGTCGCAGAGATGCCGACACAGATACCAAGAAGAACGGGTAGGTGCTTGCGAACGCGCTCTTCCCGCCCGGGTAAAGGGTCAATCGGGAAAGTGTCCGCGACCGGAGTAGCGGCCCTGGAGATCGGTTTCACGTCCGCCACAAAACAATAGCCTCGCCCCGGCGCCGTCACTATATAGCCCTGATCGCGAGCCTGTCCCAAGGCTTTACGCAACATGAAAATCGTCTGGGTCAGGTTCGACTCTTCGACGAAGCTGTCGGCCCAGACTGCTTGCATTAACTCGTCTTTCGTGACCACCTGTCCGTGCTTTTCGACCAGGAAGAGCAGGGTGTCAAAGGCCTTTGGAGTGAGCGCGATGGGCTCTTGTCCCTGCTGCAACGTTCTTTTGTGCGGATCGAGACGGAACTCTCCGAACTCGTACAAGTCATTGACTAGCGGAGGCATAGCTCAACTTTGAGAAGCTTTGAGAAAGTTTGAGAACCGCTTTTAGGACTTATGCAGATCATTTCGGCTAGTTTTCGTCCGCCTGGGGGGCAGGCGGAAGTACAAATTGGGAACTGATTGTAGCACCGCTTGGGAGTTTATTCCTTAGAAGGAGAATCAGAATGAAACGAGTTTGCGAAATCAACAAGATAATTCTAATGATGATGACTCTAGCGGCGGTCGCCATCGCTTTCGAGGCCGCCGCCTGGGCACAAGGGATATCTCCCGTGGTCTGGAGCGCGTCCCCGGTTTCCTTTGACAATGGTCAAGCACCGTCGGTGGCAGTTTCCGGTTGGTTCGCGGTAGAAGTGCATGAGGGTGCCTCAGGCACGCTCTGGTATAGCACCGGACAGATACAAGGCGGCACCGTGTCCTGGACCGTCTCCACCCAGTATGGCAACGGATATGCTCCCTCGATCGCCATCAGCGGCAACACTGTGATTGAAGTCCACCAGGCGGGCACGGGCTTTGGAGCGCTCTGGAATATAGACGGCGAACTCACACCCACCGGCGGGCTTAGCTGGGGCGGTGCTGGTCAGTATGACAATGGCCTAGCACCTTCGGTAGCAGCGGATGGACTGAGCGCTGTGGAGGTGCACCAGGGAGGTACCGGAGTCGGTCCGCTCTGGTATCACACCGGCCAACTCCTGTCGGGCACTGTCGAGTGGGCTGCGAATCCATCTCAATATGACACCGGCGCGGCGCCATCAGTGGCGGTTGCGGGGTCGACGGTCATCGAAGTACATCAGATAGACACAGGTGTAGGACCTCTGTGGTACCACGCCGCCGAGATCCGGGCGAATGGTTCGTTCGTGTGGGCCACTACCGGGTTCGAGTATGGCACTGGCCTCGCTCCCGCCATATCGGCCTCCGGGCCGACCGTCATTGAAGTGCATCAACTGGGCAGCGGAGATGGTGTGCTGGAGAATCAGACCGCTGCATTGCAGTCGAGTGGCACGGTCAAATTCGCAAAAAAGGTTTTGAAATATGACAGCGGTGAAGCGCCGCGGGTCTCAATCGCCGGAACGACGATCGTGGAGGTACACGACTCAACCAGCGGCGCGGGACCAATTTTCTATCACACTGCAGCGTACTAGCGGCAAGCTGCAGCGGAATCCCCAAAAACGAAACAAATTCTTCAGGAGGATATTGTTATGTCGCGCGAAAACGCGTCCCGGGGACCCGTCCGGGTCAATGAGCGCTATCGCCTGGTTCAACACCTATCGCACGGCGACACGCGTATTCTCTTGGGAATGAGGGCTGTCCGACTCATGGCAATCGTTCTTGGGGCGCTGCTTGCGCTCTGACTTTGCGACAGCTAGGAAAGACTCGCTGGAATCGAGGGCTTCGCCAATCTCCTCTTGATCAGGCACCTGCTTTTACACTTCTCTAGTAATTGAGAGAGTTCACTTGTAATTAAGCTATCCTCAAGAAAAAGCGCTTGCTTGGATTAAGGAGTATAAAGGGCAGTTGGTAGGAGAACTTCATGAAGGCATCCTGGCTTGCTGCTTCCTCAGCGTCGTCTTTTTATTTCCTGTCCGCCCTTACGCTGTTGTTAGGCATCGGAATAACCACCGGCTGCGGTTCCAATACAACCACTCCGCCCCCACCGAAGTTCATGGGAAATACTTCACTGACGGTGTTGCTCGCGAGCACGGGAAACGATCAAGTTACCCGGTTTGCCGTGGAACTTCAGACATTGACGCTGACCAGCCAGTCGGGGAAGACGGTTACATTGTCATCGTCGCAGCAACCCTCCGAGTTTATGCACTTGAATGGAGGAATCGAGCCGTTAACGACCGTCAGTATTCCTCAGGACATCTACACTTCGGCCACGGCCACTCTCGGGGCGGTCTTTGTCTGCCTTGCGCAAGTTCCAGGTGGCGGCCTCGGGATTTCGAATTATTCACTTGTTAATCAGGGCCCGACGGTGAATTTAGCGTCACCCATCACGGTCACGGGCACCAGCATGGCGTTACTGCTGAACATGCAGGTTTCGAGTTCGGCAGTTTTTCCCGCTTGCTGGACGTCCCCTCCATTTGAAGGGTTTTCTATGACTCCGACCTTCGACCTCACTCCGTTTGCCTTGTCCTCTTCTCCGACGAACTCTGGAAACGGCAAGGTCAGCGGGCTCGACGCGGAAGTTGCTTCGGTGGGAATGACAGGATCAACTTTGACGCTCACGATTCCGGGCGGACCATTCGGGACGAGGACCCTCTCCGCGAGTTCCAATAACCAAACGGTGTTCCAGGGCATCAGCGGCGCATCTGCTCTTTCGCCGGGAATGTTCTTGAATGTGGATGGTGCCATCCAGTCCGACGGATCTCTGCTGGCGACTCGAATTGCAGTGGAAGATCCCTTGGCGATCAATGAGTTCAGCGGTCCTCTGATGTCTGTCGACAGTGTGGGACAGATTCTTATGCAGTATGGGCGTACCGAACTGGGCACTCTTGTACCCGACAATGGGCAAAGCGTGTACTTCGACACACCCTATTTCAACTTCAGCAATGCCGCATTCAACGTCTCCGGCCAGCTTACGAATGTGCAGAGCTTGCCGTTCGTTCCCAGCTTCACTGCCGCTAACATGGTGGCGGGTCAGAACGTCGGCATTACTTCGCCGACCTTTTTACTCGAGGGGGGAACTTACACTCCCGCGAACACGATCACACTGGTGCCGCAGACCATCAATGGGACTGTCGTATCTTCGCAGCAGGCCGGCAACTTTACGGATTACACAGTCTCGCTCGCTTCCTATGACCTGTTTCCGACCTTAGCCGTGCAGCCCGGACAGACCACTCTCCTGAACAACCCGAGCCAAGTCGAGGTGTACGTCGACAGCAACACTCAGATGCTGAATACGCAGGCGCTCGCGCCGGGCAGCACACTGCGCTTCTATGGGCTGGTGTTTAACGATGGCGGCACGCTGCGAATGGATTGCGCGCAGGTGAACGATGGAGTGGCAACGCCGCAGGCGGGCTCTGCCGTCGCTGTGGCGGGCGTGACACAAACGGTTCGCCGTGATTCGACCGGGCTTGTGCTGCGGACGGTCACGACCACAAAGTGAGAGCCGTTAACAATCTGCAGACGATTACACTCAGAACCTCATGCCTTACCAGCAATGTTGCCGCCAATCGCCGTTCTGCGCGACCTCCGTTATAATAAGGACTCATGTCCGTGATCAAAAACATCGGCGCTATCGCCCAGGGAATGAGCATCACCCTGAAGGAGATGTTTCAGCCCACTATCGTTGAAAACTATCCTGACGGCCCCGGCCCAACGAAGGGGGCAGTTTTTCAGGAACGGTTTCGCGGCATGCACGTGCTGCAGCGCGACGAAAATGGGCTGGAAAAGTGCGTGGCGTGCTTTCTGTGCGCGGCCGCCTGTCCGGCGAATTGCATTTATATAGAAGCGGCGGAAAACACCGCAGAAAAGCGGGTCTCGGGCGCCGAGCGCTACGCCCACGTTTATAACATCGACTATAATCGATGCATATTTTGCGGCTATTGCGTGGAGGCCTGTCCGACGGACGCGATTACGCATGGGCACGGATTTGAGCTGGCGACGTTCAACGCAAGCAGTCTGATCTATCGCAAAGAACAGATGCTGGCGCCGGCACCGGCGCATATGGGAGCCAATCAAGTGTTTGCGCAATCGGAACTGGATTCGGGCGGCGTTAAGGGGACTTAAGGAAATTTAGATTTTTCCACCAAACGCCGGTCCCGCGGGACCGGCGTTGTTGTATACGGTCGCTGGTCGTTGTCTTTTATTCTGCGGCAACGTCGCAGAGTTAAGGGCAAAGTTAAGGGCAAAGTTAAGGGCAAAGTTAAGGGCGAAGTTAAGGCCGAATCGAAGGCTGCATAAGGTCATCAAAAGGACATGACGAGAGCCCACCAACATCCTCTGGAAAAGATCCTCGAGAGTCGAATTGCCATCATCGATGGAGCGATGGGCACGACCATCCGCACTTATGTAATGACCGAAGCGGACATCCGCGGGGAGCGATTTAGGGACTCGACGAAGAGCCTGCTGAACAACGGCGACCTCTTCTCGCTGACCAAGCCAGAAATGATTGGCGACATTCATCGCCGATTTCTAGAGGCAGGGGCGGACATCATCGAGACGAATACCTTCGGTGCAACCAGCATTACCCAGAGCGAATTCTTTGTCGACGATCCGCGGGAGCGCGGAGGCAGGAAAGATCCGGCGTTCTACCAAAAGATCGTAGAAGACCCGTTTCTCGGCAGCCTGGCTTGGGATATCAATGAGCAATCGGCGCGTCAGTGCCGCGAATGGGCTGATCGTCTGGGTACTGCAACCGCGCGTCAACGGTTCGTGGCGGGGGCGATCGGGCCGCTGACCGTGTCACTGTCGAACTCGCCTGATGCCGATGATCCAGGCTTTCGGGTGATCACGTTCGATCAGGTCAAAGCCGCCTACACGCAGCAGGTACGCGCTCTCATTGCCGGCGGCGTAGATCTGCTGCTGGTCGAGACGATCTTCGACTCCCTGAATGCGAAGGCAGCCCTTGTCGCGATCCGTGAGGTGTTCGACGAGGATGGCAAACAATTGCCGGTGATGATCTCTGCCGCGGTGGGGCGCGGCGGCGAGACAATGATATCGGCGCAAACGACCGAGGCATTCTGGAACGCGGTTCGGCACGTGAAGCCTCTGTCGGTTGGACTGAACTGCTCTCTCGGTCCGGATCTGATGTACCCGTTCCTGGAAGAACTCTCGGAGAAGGCGGATGTGGCGATCTCATGCTACCCGAACGCCGGTTTGCCGAATCCACTCTCGGAGACAGGGTTCGATCTGGGGCCGCAAGATATGGCCCGCTATCTCGGCGACTTCGCACGTGGCGGGCTGATTAACATTGCCGGCGGTTGCTGTGGGAACACGCCCGAGCACATCGCGGCGATCGCCAAAGCGCTCGAAGGGCAGCCTCCTCGAAAGTACGGGATTGAGTCTCGTGCCGAATCCTACGCCCTCCAAAGCGAGATCAAAGAGTGAACATTTCCTCGAGCACAACTGTGCCCGAGACGACGCTCACGAAGCCGCTTCGTCTCTCGGGATCGCAGCCATTCACCCAGCAACCCGGCGTCTACATCATGATTGGGGAGCGGACCAACGTGGCCGGTTCGCCGAAGTTCGCCAAGCTGATCAAGGCGGGAAAATATGAAGAGGCGGTAAGCGTCGCGCGACAGCAGGTTGAGAACGGAGCGAATGTCCTCGACATCTGCATGGACGAGGGCATGATCGACGGCGTCACCGCGATGACGCGCTTTCTGCAGTTGCTGGGGAGCGAGCCAGAAGTCGCCAAGGTGCCGTTTATGGTGGACTCCTCGAAGTGGGAGGTCATTGAGGCGGGGCTGAAGTGCCTTCAGGGCAAGGGCATCGTCAATTCTATTTCACTGAAAGAGGGCGAAGAAAAGTTTCGCAAGAACGCCGCCACCGTCCTCAAATATGGCGCAGCGGTGGTAGTGATGGCTTTCGACGAGCAAGGTCAGGCCGCGACTTACGAGGACAAAATCCGCGTCTGCGAGCGAGCTTACCGCATACTAGTCGACCAAGTCGGTTTTCCCCCCGAAGACATTATCTTTGACCCAAATATCCTCACCGTCGCAACCGGCATGGAGGAACACAACAACTACGCGGTTGACTTCATCAACGCCACGCGCTGGATTAAAGCCAATCTCCCGCACGCCAAGGTCAGCGGCGGCGTCTCCAATATCTCGTTCAGCTTCCGGGGCAATAACAAGGTGCGCGAGGCCATGCACTCCGCATTTCTTTATCACGCCATCACGGCGGGCATGGACATGGGCATCGTGAATGCCGGGATGCTCGAAGTGTACGAGGAGATTGAGCCCGAGCTGAAAGTATTGGTCGAGGATGTTCTTCTAAACCGCCGTGCCGACGCGACCGAGCGACTGGTAGATTACGGCGAAAAACTGAAGGGCGTCAGCCAGGCTGTCAATGAAAAGCGAGCTGAAGAGTGGCGCAGCGGCACGGTCGAGGAGCGTCTTTCTCACGCGCTCGTCAAGGGCATAGACACCTATATCGAGATTGACGCCGAGGAAGCCCGCGTCAAAATGGGCCGCCCTCTATTGGTGATCGAAGGCCCCCTGATGGCTGGCATGAGTGTGGTCGGTGATCTATTCGGATCCGGAAAGATGTTCTTGCCACAGGTAGTCAAGTCTGCCCGCGTGATGAAGAAGGCGGTGGCGCACCTAACGCCATTCATGGAGGCGGAGAAAGTTGCGATGGCGGCCGCTGGCGAGGAGGTCAAAGCTCAGGGAAAAATCGTCCTCGCGACGGTCAAGGGTGACGTTCACGATATTGGAAAGAATATTGTCGGGGTCGTGCTCGCCTGCAATAACTATGAGGTGATCGATATGGGAGTGATGGTCCCCTGCGAAAAGATCCTCGAACGCGCCAAGGCGGAAAAGGCGGACATGATCGGCCTCAGCGGCCTGATCACGCCGTCGCTTGATGAAATGGTTCATGTGGCGCGAGAGATGGAGCGTCAGGGCTTTAAGTTGCCACTGCTCATCGGCGGAGCAACGACGAGCCGCGCGCACACCGCCGTCAAGATCGCGCCGCACTACAGCGAGCCAGTGGTGCACGTGCTGGATGCCAGCCGGGCCGTTCCCGTGACCACCAGTCTTCTAAGCGACGATGGCAAGTCGGCGTTCGTGGTGCAGCATCGCGCCGACTACGAGGCGCTTCGCAGGGCGCACTCCGCGCCGCGCTTGACAGTCGTCTCACTTGAGACCGCTCGCGCCAGACGGACTCCGATTCAATGGCGTTCGGAAGATATTCCCGTGCCCTCGTTTACCGGTTCGCGCGTGTTAGATAATTTTCCGCTGGCAACGCTGCGCGACTTCATCGACTGGACGCCGTTCTTTCACACCTGGGGGCTCAAGGGCGTTTACCCCCGCATTCTTGAGCACGAGGGACAAGGCGCGCAGGCGCGTCAGATATTTACCGAAGCTAATGCTCTTCTGGATGTCATCATCGAGAAGAAGTTGATTACGGCACGAGGCGTATATGGCTTGTTTCCCGCCAGCGCCGTGGGCGACGATGTCGAACTGTACACCGACGGCGCGCGCGAAAAGGTGCTCGAACGATTTCACTTCCTCCGTCAGCAATCGAATAAGGAAGGTACGGAGCCGTGCCGGTCTCTTGCTGACTTCATCGCGCCCAAGGAAACGGGGCTGCCCGATCACATCGGTGCTTTCGCAGTGACCAGCGGGATCGGCCTGAAGGAGCTATGCGATCGATTCAGGTCTGAGAACGACGATTACAACGCGATCATGGCGGAGGCCATTGCCGACCGCCTGGCAGAGGCTTTTGCCGAATGCCTGCACAAACGAGTGCGGGATGAATGGGGTTACGGTTGTAAAGAGGGCCTGAGCAACGCGGATCTCATCGCCGATCTCATCCAGGAGAAGTACCGGGGGATCAGGCCGGCAGCGGGTTATCCGGCGTGTCCGGATCACACCGAGAAGGGTCCACTTTGGCGTTTGCTCGATGTGCAGGCGAACACCGGAATGCTGATCACTGAGTCGTTTGCAATGTGGCCCGGTTCAAGCGTGAGCGGACTCTACTTTGCTCATCCGGAATCACGATATTTCAGCCTCGGCAAGATCGACCGCGATCAAATCGCCGACTACAGCAAACGTAAAGGAATGAGTGTGGGAGAGATCGAGCGATGGCTCGGACAAAACCTGAACTACAACCCGGCGGAATAGCATCGGGCGCCGAAGACTCGCGAGCGATACCGGCGAAAGATGAGGCCCTGTGATGCATTACCTTCTATTCTACGAAGTTGCAGATGACTACCTTGCTCGGCGCGCGGAGTTCCGCGACGCGCACCTTGAAAAGGCATGGCGGGCGAGCGAGCGCGGCGAACTCGTCTTGGGCGGCGCGCTGCAAGATCCCGTTGACGGTGCCGTCTTGCTGTTCAAAGGTGACTCACCTGAGGTCGCGGAGAAGTTTGCCCGGGTCGATCCTTACGTGACCAATGGGCTCGTTAAGCGATGGCATGTGCGCGAGTGGAAGACGGTTGCGGGCGAAGACTCGGCGACACCCGTGAGGCCGAATGCAATAGAGGCCCATGCTTCGTCCGGCGATCGCCGCTTGATCTTGCGGATGTGGAAGGGACACGCAAGCGTCCAGAAATCGGGCGAATACGTCGATTTCGTAACCGAGAAAATCTTCCCGTCACTGGGCGCCATTGAGGGGCATCGCGGAGCTTACCTGCTCCGCCGCGCAGTTGATGACACGATCGAATTTGTCGTGCTCACGCTTTGGGAGTCGATGGAAGCCGTCCGCCTGTTTGCCGGAAGTGAGCCTAACAAGGCTGTCGTGGAACCGGAAGCGCGGGCGGCGCTTAGCAGCTTCGATGAGTCGGTGACACACTTCGAGGTGCTTCAGCGCCCGGAATCATCAGAGCGCGACTGACGTCGCAATTACCTGCCGGAGCAGGCGCGCCTGCGCGCCGCACGGTGACGCGGGGATCGGCGGCTAGCTGACTGAGCATATCCATCGAGCGACGGGTTTTATTTCTTCATGCTCGGATCGTCAGCAGGATTAATGTAGTTAAACTTCGCCGGAGCCAGGCCGTGGATTTGAACCACTGTTTCGCCTGAGGCAGCCGCGTAATGGTGCATGCTGGGATCGAGGTAAGCGAAACTGCCCGCCGAAAAGCTCATCATTTTGCCGGCATCGAACTGATCGCCCATTCCAACCTTTAAAGTGCCGAAAAGAACCGTCACATTCTCGCGGTGAGGATGGGTGTGCGGCGCGATCCTGTAGCCGTCCGGCATCTTGAGCCGAATCGTGAAGTCGCCGGTGGAGGCCATTGGATCGCCCTCTAACACGGCAAGTTGCGCGCCTGGCGGCAGAAAAGCAGGCGCGGGACCGAACTTAACCTGATCGGACGTAAAGGCATTCTGAGCAGCACCGGGCTGGGCCGCAAGGAACGTAATTATCGCTAGAACTCCTGCGGCAAAAAGTAGCTTCACCATAACCGCCTCCTTTGTATCGGCGGAAATGATAGCAGGATTTTTCGCGAATGCCACTCGGACGAGGGGTGAACGGAGAGGTTAGGAATTTTCTTCCGCGTATTCGGACGATGGTGCTGGGGAAGCTTCCAAGCGAAATCGCGAGTGCATTCGAACGATGACGAGTCCGACCAACACTGCACTCACCAGCATGACCACCCTTATATAAAGCCCGGCATGAAATGCCTGGTCGCCGGCGGCAGTGCGCAGCAGGCCCGAGGTCGCGCTGATCGTGCAAAACGCGAAATAGAGTTTTTCCATCCGCGCGCGAGAAACAACGAAGAGCCACAAAAGAATCGACGAGACGATGACGAAGATTCCGCAAAGGATCCACGTGCCTGTCGTCACACTCGCCGTCGCCCAAATGCCAGCGGCGGGACTAGCCCCCAACATCTGGCGCATAGCAATCAGAAGAAACACGATGGAATGGACGAGCGCCACGATCGCGCGTTTGCGGTTGGTGAGAATGGAAAATCCGCCCATAATTGCATCAAATGTAGCGGAAGTGCATCCTTGGTGCTGTGACCCGGATCACGTACGGCAAAAGCCGCTGACCACACAACTTGGCCTCCGTCCCAGCCGACGCAAAGGTGTGCTATATCGCACAGCTTTTAGTTCACCAACCTAGTAACGTTCAATCAGTCTCTTCTAGCATCCTTCCGCCGTATCGAAGGTGACGGTCCCTTGCGAAATTAGACAGCGTTGCGCTGCGCGAGGAGCCGTTATGATAATGGCCAATAAAACCCGTCTGCCAAAGAAATCTTCCGTGCCACCGGCCTCCGCTGACGGCGACGGCAACCATATTCATAACGAGATTCTGCTGAGCCTCCCCCAGAAAGAATCCGAGCAAATCCTGCCAAAATTGGAATTCGTGCGCTTGAAGACGCACCAGGTACTGCACGAGTCCGGCGACACTTTGAAGTCGGCCTGGTTCTGCAACAGCGGCTTAATCTCGATTCTGAGCGTTTTTCCGGATGGAAAAACCGTGGAGGTCGGTCTGGTGGGCAAGGAAGGATTTATCGGCGTTCCGCTGGTAGCGGGCTTTCGCACCGCGCCGACGCGGGCCATCACGCAGATCGAAGCGTCGGCATTTCGCATCGACAGCGACCGGCTGGCTACACTGTTGCGAGATTGCCCCGGGTTGGAGCGGCGGCTGCAACAGTTCGCGCAAATCCTCGCCATGCAAGTCACGCAAATTGCCGCCTGCAATCGTCTGCATGAAGTAGATGAAAGATTGGCGAGATGGTTGTTGATGAGCGCCGACCGGGTCGGATCGAATTCAGTCCCATTGACGCAGGAATTGATTGCACAGATGTTGGGAACGCGCCGCTCCAGCGTGACCGTGTCCGCGGGAATCTTGCAAAAGGCAGGCCTCATCGCCCACACGCGCGGCGACGTAGAGATTGTTGACCGGCCAAGACTGGAAGAGGCCGCCTGTGAGTGCTACGGAATCATGAACCGCCAGATTCGGGACTGGCGGAGCGAAACCGAGTAAGTCAACTGGGTGTCCGCTATAGCAGGTAAGCGGGCTGATTTCCTCGTTATTGCCAATGTTTTCCCGGCCAGCCACAACATTTCCCATACATCTGGGTTCCCTTCTTCGTTACTTCTGCTCCGCAGCGGATGGCCTGCCCCGTTAGGTCATGTCCGAATGACACGAACCTTTGGTTACACTACACGGGTCTCGTTTCTTTTTGACAGGAGGTGGGTGGCCGGGGAAAATAACGGGTATCCGTGCGTGCCGGAAAAACTTAAACCTACAAACTGGAGAGAAAATCATGAAGAAATTGATTGCCGTCGCCGTTCTTTCAGTGTGTCTGTCGTTCGTTGCCGGGGTCGCGGTTGCCGATCGAGTGCGCGACTGGCATGATCTGGACGCTGTGCATCACCATGTGGAGGAAGCGATCAAAGAGCTCGACCACGCCCGTGCCGCCAATCACTACGATATGGCTGGCCATGGCGCCAAGGCTGAAGAACATTTGCACGCTGCGGAGCACGAACTGCACGATGCCATTGAGGCTATCCGGGCAGAACGCTAAACTGCCGAGCTTTCAGATTTCGGATCTATCGCGTTATCAGAAAAGGCCATCTGTCCTCCGACGGAGTTAAGTAGAGGGCGACAGATGGCTTTTTTTTGACAGATCTTTGCTAACCTGTGATTTCCAGCATCGCTGAAAGCTCTTCCCACTCTTTCATCAAATTCTGCAGCAAGGTTTTTTGATTGGCGAGTTCCTGCGTCTGGCGCTGCGTCTCCTCCGCGCTCACGAAGCACTGGAGTTCGGTTTCACAGAGCGTGATCGCGGCTTCAGCGCGCGCAATTTCTTCTTCTATTTCACGGAGACGATCCGCCATCTGCTGACGCTTGATGGGATTCAGGCGCTTGCCCTTAGGCTCGACGGTTTCGGCGGCAGGTGCGCTATTTCCATTCACGGGGACTGTGGGAATCGCAGCCACTGAAGATGGAGACGCGGGCGATGGTGGCAATGGCTCGGGAGCTTCTACGGATGTAGCTCTGCCCTGCTTGCGCCAAAGGTAGTCTTCGTAATTTCCCGGATAGATCTCTACTTTGCCTTCGCCGATTTCAAAGACGCGTGTAGCCAGTCCATCGATGAAATAGCGGTCGTGCGAAACGAAGACGACGGTACCCGTGTATTTCATCAACGCCTCGAGCAGAACGTCTTTGGCGCGCAGGTCGAGGTGGTTGGTCGGTTCGTCGAGCAGCAGAAAATTCGCGGGATGCAGCAACATTTTCAACAGCGCGTAGCGATTGCGCTCACCCCCAGATAAGACGCCGATGCGCTTGAAAACATCGTCGCCGGAGAAAAGGAAACATCCGAGCAGGCTGCGCAGTTGGGTTTGCGTGGAGGCGGGCGAAAGCTCTCCAAGGTCGTCGAGAATGCGAGCCTCGGGATCGAGTTCCTTGTATTGATCCTGCGCGAAATAGTCGGGCTCGACGTTGTGGCCGAGTTTGTATTCGCCCGCGGTCAGCGGCTCCTGGCCAGCCAGCAGCTTAATCAGCGTCGACTTCCCTGCCCCGTTGACTCCGACGAGCGCGATGCGCTCGCCGCGCTCGATCATGAAATTGACTTTGTCAAATACCTTGTGTTCGCTGATTCCCCGCTCGCCATAGCTTTTGGCGACATTCGCAAACTCGGCGACAATGCGCCCGCTCGGTTTCGGCTGCGGAAAAGAAAAATGAACGGTCTTTTCTTCTTCCGGAATTTCGATTCGTTCGATTTTTTCCAGCTCCTTGATGCGGCTCTGCACCTGCTTCGCCTTGGTCGCGGTGTAGCGAAAGCGGTTGATGAAAACCTCGAGTTGCTCGATGCGGTCGTGCTGCGTTTTGTAAGCCGCTTCGAGCTGCTCCTTGCGCGCCGTTTTCGCCGCGAGGTACTGATCGTAGTTGCCGGCGTAAAAGTGTATCTGCTTGTTCCAGATTTCCACGATGCGCTCGACCGTGATATCGAGAAAATAACGATCGTGCGAAATGAGAACGAACGCGTAAGGATAGGTGGTCAGGTATTCCTCAAGCCAGTTGCGGGCTTCAAGATCGAGATGATTGGTGGGCTCGTCGAGCAGCAGCAGGTTGGGTTTCTGCAACAGAAGTTTGGCGAGGGCGATGCGCATCTGCCAGCCGCCGGAAAATTCTTCGGTCTGCCGCGCCCAATCGTCGCGGCGAAAGCCAAGGCCCGTGAGCACCTGGCCAACCTGCGCTTCTAGCGTGTATCCGTCGCGCGCGACGAATTCATGTTCGAGCTTCTGGTAACGGTCGGCGACGTTCGAATATTCCTGGCCTTCGTGGTCGAGCTCCGACATGCTGCGGGTAAGCGCCTCCATTTCTTTTTCCATGGCGTGGAGTTCGTCAAACACCGACATGCACTCGGCGAAAACGGTGCGGCCGGTCATCGTCAGGCCGTCTTGTGGGAGGTATCCGGTCGAAATGCCTTTGGCACGCGAGATGGAGCCGTAGTCGAGAGATTCGATCCCGGCGAGGATCTTCATGACGGTCGATTTGCCAGTGCCGTTGGCCCCGACTAGACCGACGTGGGATTCTGGCGTGATCAGCCAATCGGCGTCTTCGAACAGAAGTTTGTGGCCATAGCGCTTGCCGGCGGAGGAGAGTTGGATCATGGTTCTGTATTTAATATAGCGGACGGAGGGAGTCAGCTATCAGCTTTCAGTTGTCAGCTCTCAGTAAGAGCACGATGTGGTGGGTGTCTTCAGAGCCGTGCTTTAGCGAGCCGCTGCCATTTTCGCAACCCCCAGGTGTTCCAACGCGCGGTCAATCACGGTCTGGAGTTCGTGGGCGTATTTGATTTCGCGGCCCTTGGCGAGGATGACACGCGCCTTTACCGGGTCGAACCAAGTGGGATCGCGGTAATCTTCTTCGGGACGGCGGGTCTGGCGAACCTCCATCAAAAAAGCCTTAACGACATATTCCTGCACGCCTCCCGGCTGCCAGAAGACCCCCTTAGAGTGTACGTAGATATGGAAATGGCGCGGCTCGATGGTGCCAATGGCGCCGGCTTCTTCTTTGGCTTCGCGTTCGGCTGCCTGGCTGTGCGAGAGGCGAGGTTCGGGCGCGCCCTTGGGAAACGTCCACTTGTTGCCGCCGTTGGTGTGGACCAAAAGAAACTCGACTTGCGAATTCACTCGCCGGTAGCAGACAGCCGCCACCTGCAAGGGCAGCGCAAAGCGAGAGACCCGAGGAACGCTCATTGTAGGAGTTTACTAAAAAGATATTTCGGGAATGTTAAATGCAGCGAAAATGGTGCATACCTTTGGTGAGGGGCCTTAAGCGTCTCGCCGTTTTACTTAGAACTTGTCTTCAGTGGCGAAGTAGCCCTTGCGAGCATATACCCGTAGCTTGTGGCCGGACCGCCGGGCGCTCACGTCGATGGTGCGATAGTGTCCGTCAAGCTTAAGATTCGCGGGTTTGTAGGAAATACGGTAACGGGCCCGTATGACCTCCTGGAGCTCGGCGAGACTATGCTTCAAGGCACTGACGGAGCCGGGTGCGAATGCTGAACCGCCACTCTGCTCGGCTAATACCTTCAGCGCATGATCGCCGACCGAGGCTTCCGCAATGCCACCTGAAGCTTCCGCGGTGCTGACGGTATAGACGATCACTTCACCCTTTTCAGCAGCCTGGATTGCCTCCTTGAGCGTAGCCTTGCTTGAGTTGTCATTCCCATCGCTGATGATCACCAGGATTTTCGCTACCGGATAAGGGTCCTCGTGACTCGTTAACTTATTCGCAGCGAAAGTCACCGCATCCCAGAGCGCGGTTCCGCCGGCAGGCGCCAGCTCACCGATCGCATGAGATATCTTGCCTTGATCGGCACTGAAATCCTGCACCATTAAAATTGAGTTGGCAAAGCCGACGACGAAGGCCAGGTCGTCTTCGTTGATGAGCACTTTTTGAAGGAAACCAGCGGCTGCGCCTTTCTCAAACGAGAATCGTCCTTGGATCGATTCGCTGGTATCGATGACCAATCCCAAACGCAAAGGCAATTGAGATTCGTTGCGAAAATCAAGCAAGGCTGCGGGAGCCTGATGCTCGTCCAGAATTCCAACCTCTTGTTCGGTGAGATCGCTGACAGCCTTTCCGTGATCGGTGGCGGCAAAAACTAAAGCGACTTCATCGACGTCCTTCCGCAGAACAAAACCCGTGGAGCTACGGTGGACACGTTCTGGCTCCGGAAAAGAGCTGGCAGCGATGGCTGTGGCGGCAGGCTCAGATGCATCGGAGGCGTTTGAGCAACCCACGCACAGCCGCTCCGCTTCGGCGATCTGCCTCTGTTCCTCCTGTCCAGCCGCAACCATTTCGTCGCTTGGCAGCTGCTGAGAGACGAGCCAAACGTGCGGGTGCGTATGGATACCTTCGATTTGCGCTATCAACTGGCGCGCTTTCTCAGCGTGCGGGCTCTTGGGATCCTCCAAGAGGAAGGTGTTGAGTTCGCTTTTCATTTCGGGAAGATTATTGAGCTCGCGCCATGCAGCGGCGGCCGACAGGTGAATCATGGCAGCGCCATCATGCTTGTTTGCATGGACTTGATGCGTGGTGGCAATTGCGTCCTGATAATTATGGTTCAGAACTTCAGCATAGACCAGCGTGGACTGCATATCGAGATTCAGCGGTGCCAGGGACGTAGCTTTCTTGATCGACTGTTCCGCAGTCGCATAGTTCTTAAGCGCCAACTGTGCGTGGCAAAGATTCGAAAAAGAATGGGGAACATGATCATCCAGTTGAGTCGCCTGTTCGAAATGCTCGCGTGCCTTGTCGTACTGCCCCAAATCCATGTACGCGGTACCGAGGGAATTATGCGCGGCGACAAACTTTGGATAAATCGTGACCGCTTTCGAAAGGTGCTGAACGGAGCCGTCGAGATCCTTCTTAAAGAGAAGCGAGACACCCTTTTCAAACTCTCTCTTTGCTCCAGGAGGAGCCTTGAGATCCAGCATCGAAACTCCCTCTGAAGGTTGCTCTTGCTGGTCGTGCCTCTCTCGTGCTTCCTGACCTTCCATGGCGAGGAAAAAAAAATGGGCATCTGAGGTCAAGATGGGCGAAACCCCCATCCCTTCTAGCGGGCTATTCCCAGCAGGAGGAGTATTCGCGGGATTTGGAACCCCGCGCTGGGCAAACGCGTCTGCAAACAGGAATATAAAGACCAGTAAGAGTAGTGACGACCGAGTAACCATAACTCCCCGCCCCAAAGACACGAGACAATCAGCGCTGAAAGCGACCCAATTACCGGTCATCCTAGCACGGAGTCCTCCGCTTGTCAGTAGTTCTAACTCCGAATCCTCGTTGTCTGAGGAGCAGCCGTGAAACACAGTCCACTAAGGGCGGCGACCTTGTCAGGCTCTACTCCCCGGCTGGCAACGAGCACTTGAAAATTCTCTCCCATGCCCACGGGCGTAACCAGGTGTTTGAGCTGCAGCGCCACTTTCGCGCGCTCTTGCGGGAGGCGGCAGTCTTCAAAGGCGTCGGCAAATTGGTTTTTCTCGCCAATGCCCATCAGAAATTGCGATTGTGTGAAAAGTTTTTCGCACCGCATCCCGGATTGCTCACACGCCGCAGCGACCGCAGTGAAATTGACGTGCGCCGTCAGGTCTTGTTCTCCCGGCGCCTGATAGGGATCGGGGCTGGCAGAGTGATGGCGATATGCCATCAGTGTCCCGCGGTGTCGGCCGGCGAGTTGCTGCTCGCGGGTGTAACCGTAGTCGATGATGATCAGGAGTCCGCGCGTAAGTGAGTTGGCAATCGAGTGAATCCAATCCTGCGCGACGATGGGGACCTCTATGCGCTCACCCGCCTCGGGATGCACGCTGTGGCGATCGAGGAATTCGAGTTCGGCGGCGAGCGGAGGCAGCCAAGTTTCTTGTAGTCGATTGTTTCCGAGCGCAAGGTGGAGTTTGCCTTCCGTGCCGAGAATCTCCACCGGCAAGGCGTCGAAGAATTCATTGGCGAAGACGATCAGGGGTGCGTCAGATCCGAGAGTTCTGTGAATCGAAACGGAGGACGAACTCTGTTCGGCTGGGCAAGTGGGGGCATTTGCTCCGAGGTGAGCCTCGCAGGTTCGGTCTATGACGCTCACAAGAGCCTTTTTCGTGGCTATGTGTTCGCTTAGATTTTCTTGCAATTTTGTCCGCAGCGCCGGAGACGACTCCTGCAGCGTGTAAGTCAGCGCGGCGAACAAATCGGGAAATTTCTTCTTCGACCAATCCAGCACATCGCGGGCGAAGAGACCGCGGCCGGCGCCGAGTTCGAGGATTTCGATTTGCGGCGGGCGATCAAGCGCTCGCCATACTTCGTCAAACTGCCGCGCCAGCAGGCGCCCGTAAACCGCGTGCACGTCGCTTGAAGTATAAAAGTCTCCGGCTTTGCCGAATTGCTCGGCGTTGCGCGAATAGTAGCCCTCCGCCGGATCGTAAAGGCAGATCTCCATGTAGCGCGAAAATGGCATCGCGCCGCGCTCACGGATTTCGCGCTCGATTTTTTCGCGGAGAGACAATCGACTAGCTTCCCTGATTCTTCATGCCTTCTGCGCCAGGCGTCGGGGGTGATGCGGGGCGATCCTGCGGGGTTCGAGTGAACATTTCGATGAAATAGTCGTGCAAGCCATCATAGATCTGCCGCTGAAGATGCCATGTGAGTTGGGAATGATCGAGATCGCGGGCGTGAATCGGAAGCACGTAGGTGTGGACGGGCACGGTCGAGTTCTTCAAATCGATCAGCACTTCGATCATGCCGTTATTTTCGCGCGCGGAAAAGTCGAGCAGCGGGTGCTCGTATAGCTTGAGGTGCTCCTGCACCGCAGCGAGTTTACTGGAGTCGGACACGTACCGATTCTACTGCGGCAGAAGGGCCGAGGCTGGCTCAACAACCATCGATCATCCCGCAGTCCAACCTATGCTGCCATGCGAAGCGAGTGGCGTTGTTCGTGAAAGGCTCGCTTGACCGCCGGCATTGCGAGATAGAGAATCACGACGACGTTGATGATCCCGAAGGCCAGCGGAATTCCACGCACAACAACCAGGATCGGCAGCAGGAGGAAAAGGCCGAGCGCCGAGAGAAACAAGGTAAGCAAACGGCCCCAATTTTGCATGCTCAGCAAGCCATATCCCGCGATCAAGTGAAGCGCCGCGAACAGAATAATCATCGCGCTCGCTAAGTGTCCAAAACCGCCAAAGAACCGTCCGGTGGCATTCCCCTCAGCGGCCAGCGAAGAGAGTTTAGCGGCCAGACCAGTGAACAGCAGAATAGAAATTCCGAACAGCAATCCAATTACACCGCGCAGAATCTGGTAGAAACCAACCAAAGTGACACCAAGTGGGCGCATTGGTCCTCCTCAAAACTTGGGAGAAATATAGCACACCGGGCAAGGAGACAGCTGGCAGGTTACAGGTGACAGGAAAAGCAGCGTCGTCGCGACGCGCTTGGTTTTTCCTGACACCTGTCACCTGTGACCTGCTCTTTGCTATTCGTAGCGCAGAGCCTCTATAGGATCTAACCTCGATGCCTTGATGGCGGGGAGCATTCCGCTGATGACGCCGACGAATCCGAGGATCGCTGTCGAGGCCAGCAACGTGGTGGAGTCGATGGTGAGATGTATGTCGCCCTCCGTGCCATTCTCGACAAAGGCGCTCCACAAAGTGAGCGATCCGACCGACCAGGAGACAAGATACGCGAGAAGCACGCCAGCAAGGCCGCCGATAAGCGTGATAGCGAGCGCCTCCGCGAGGAATTGGATCAGGATGTGCCAGCCGCGCGCGCCCAGCGCTTTTTCTACGCCGATCTCGCGCGTGCGCTGAGTCACCGACACCAGCATGATATTCATCAGGCCGACGCCGCCAATGCCGAGGGTAAGCATTCCAATGAAGCCAAGCAAAATCTTGATTCCCGTGGTAATCACGCGCAGGTCGAGCAGATCGGCAAAGACGTCAAAGACAAAGACTGCTCGCTTGTCCTTAGGATCGAACTCATGATGAAAAGCCATCGACCGGCGCACCGCTTCAGCGACCTTCTCGTGATCGCCCTCATACTCCATCGCAACGGCATTGAGATAGTAAGTGTTGGTGAGGTCGTTCATGGAGCTGAACGGGATATAGACTTTGCCGTTCATATTATCGTCGCCGTTTTGGATGACGCGCTTGAGCACGCCAATGACCTCGTAGGAAATACCATCGACCCGCAGCTTTTCGCCGAGCGCGTTCTCCCCCGAGAACAGTTTTTTCTTCACGTCGGCGCCGAGCACGGCGACGCGGCTGCGCGTGTTTTCGTCGAGATCGGTGAAGAAACTACCATCTTCAACATCGATTCGCCGCATGTGCGAATAGTAGGGATAGACTCCGCTGATGCCGTAACTGCCACTCCGCGTGCCATAGGCGACCGTGCTTTGTTTGAAAGCCTCCGGCGAGATGCGCTTGATCAGCGGAACTTCGGCTTGAAGGTAGTCGAGATCGTTAACGGTCAGCTTGATCTCGCTGCCAGCCTTTGTGCCGCCCGCTTGCAGCGAAGTGCGTCCCGGAAAAATGAAGACCAGGTTCGTGCCCCAAGAGCGGAATGCGACCCAGAGGCCGCGCTCGAAACCGGCGCCGTAGGCGAGCAGGAGCACAACCGTGGCGATGCCCCACGCCATGCCGAGCATGGTGAGGACGCTGCGGCGGCGATTGTACTTGAGCGCGTTATAGGCCTGGCGGGCTAGTTCGAGGATCATGATTATCCCGGTTATTCCTGGCGCAGAGCCTCAACCGGCTGTAACAACGCGGCCTGGCGCGCGGGGTACAGACCGGCTGCTATCCCGGCAAATGCCAGCGACAAAATGGCGATAGCCGCGGACGATGGAACGATGCGCGGCGTGTCGAATCCTTCGGGCGCGGGCAAGGCGGCCAGAAGCGTGACTAACGCTGTGGTGATGGCCAAGCCGATGCCGCCGCTCAGAGCGGTCAGGAAAGCGCCTTCTACAAAAAACTGCGTCAGGATGGCGCGATGCGTGGCGCCAAGAGCCTTGCGCAGCCCGATCTCGCGGGTTCGCTCAGTTACCGAAACCAGCATGATGTTGATGATGCCGATGGCGCCGAGGGCGAGCGTGATGACGCCGACCACACCGAGAAAATAATCCATGCCGTCGAAAATCTTGGCGACGCGCTTATTGTCTTCGATCGTATCCCAATCCTCAAACGATTCCGTAAGCTTCGGATCGAATCCGTGGCGGCGCGCAAGTATTTCGTGAACCTCCTGTTTCGCCGCCAGATTTTCGCTCGGCGTGATCGGCCGATAATTCAGAAATGAAATCGCATCTTCGCTGTTCTGATCCTTGAGTCGGAACAAATTGCGCATGGTTTCGATAGGAATGAAGATGCGCGCGTTGGTACCGTTATTGCCGTCCTGACCAACCTTGCTGAGCACGCCGATGATCTCGAAGCGAATCCCATTCAGCAAAATCGGCGATCCCACGGCGGGGCGGCCGGGAAAAATATTCTTTAGCAACTCCCAGCCGACGACGGCCACGCGCCGCGTTTCAGTGTTGTCCTCATCATTGAACCAGCGGCCTGGGCCTACGGGAATATTACGAATCTGGTTATACTCGGGCGCCACGCCAAAAACCTGGCCGTTGGTTGAACCGTAATCGCTGACGGCGCGAATATCCTCGCGATTGAGCACCGGTGAAATATTCTTGAGCGTGCGCGCCTCGTCGCGTATTGCCAGGTAGTCCGAGTAAGTGAAGTGGTAGGTACGGCCAGATTGCGTGCTGCCTTCAACGGCGGGGATCCGGCCGGGGAAGGTGAACATGATGTCCTGACCAAGATTCTTAAGCTGCTTAGCCTGCCCGCTGCGGAATCCCTCGCCGAGGCCAACCAGCAAGAGCAACGATCCCACGCCCCAGGCAATGCCAAACATGGTAAGAAACGAGCGGAGCTTGTGGGCCCAGAGGGTGGCCAGCGACTGGCGAACGATTTCTATAAGCATCCGCATGATTGAACTACACCGTGCCCCTCGCCCAGTCTGGACGAAGTTTGCGCCTCCGTTATGCCGTCTGTTGATTGATACGCGAAAGGGAGGCAGCAGGTTCCGTAAAAAGACACACTCTTCCTGGAGATTTAGACGCCCAAAATGACGGCGGGTTAGCAGACGGCGCACCCTTTCCATTGGCCTTATTAACGGAGGTCGAAAAGCAGCCCGAAGCGGATGCGAACGACGAGAAGCAGGGTAATGCCGGTGTTGCCGCTCACCTATCGCATCGAAGCCCGTCTAACCCGCCGACCCAGGGGTGGGGCCTCGATCCGCGGCCCTTTTCGACAAACATTTGCGATTGATCCACATCGACCCATTGAAGGAGGCGTTGCCTATGTTTCGAGATATGTTTCGAGAAACGTTTCTAGCAGCTTTTCGAGGATTCCTGTTCTGCCTTTTGACGGCAGGCCTGTCGGGCATGAGCCCGGCGCAATCGTTCGTACTCGATCTGCCACTGCAAAGCCAGAAGGCGGAGATTACGCAGCGCATCGGAATCACCGACGTCACGATTAACTATCACCGGCCGCTGGTGAACGACCGCAAGGTTTGGGGCGACCTCGTTCCTTACGGCAAAGTCTGGCGCGCTGGGGCGAACATCAACACGATGATCACCTTCAGCGATCCGGTCCTGATCGAAGGCAAGCCGCTCGACAAAGGCACATACGGATTGCATATGATTCCGAATGCCGACGAGTGGACGATTATTTTTTCGAAAAATTCGACTTCGTGGGGATCCTTCACCTACGACGAAAAAGAAGACGCCCTGCGCGTTACCGTGAAACCCAAGCCCGCTGATATGCACAATGCGCTGACTTACGACTTCGATGACTTGAAGCCGGATTCGGCGGTCGTTGAACTGGAGTGGGAGAAGGTCGCAGTCCCCTTCAAGGTCTCGGTCGATGTGCATGACGTCGTCGATGCCAGCCTGAAAAATCAGCTGCGCAATCTGTCCCAGTACACGTGGATCAGCTGGGACGAAGCGGCGAATTACATGCTCGCGGAAAAAATCAATCTCAACGAAGCGCTCGAGTTCACCAACAAGTCGATCCAGAACGAAGATCGCTTCGATAACGAAACCACGAAGGCGAAGGTGCTGACGGCGCTCAACCGAAAAGATGAGGCTGCCGTCGCACAAAAGAAGGCGTTGGAGTTTGCCACTCCGCTGCAGATGCACGGCTATGCTCGTCAGTTGATCGGCGAAAAGCGCAATGAAGAAGCCTTTGCGATCTTCCGCGAGAATGCGAAAAAACATCCCGATCAGTGGTTCGTGCACACGGGGTTGGCCCGTATGTACTCGGCGCAGGGGAAGTTTGACGAAGCGACGAAAGAGATGCAACTGTCGATAGCCGCCGCTCCCGAGAGCCAGAAAAGCTACTTGGATGGCTTGGAGAAGCGGCTGGAGTCGAAGCAGGATATTAATCAATAACGTCGTACCGCGAAGGCGTTTCGCTCTCTGGAAATGCCTTCGCGGCTTTTCATGGCTCACGATCTTGCATGGGACTATTTTGATGATGAGTTCCCGCCTCTACAGACTCGCCGTGCCTGTCTTTTTGACGATGATGGCGCCAGCGATGGTTTCAGTTCTATCGCAGGCCCAAACATCCTCCGCCAGCGGCAAGGCTATTTTTTCTGGCGATACCAAGGCATCTACTTTTGCTTTCGAATGGCGCGATGGGTTGATCTTTCTTCCCCTCCGCATCAACGGATCGAAGCCGCTCTCGTTCGTCCTCGACACCGGCTCGACCAGAATTCTGATCGACCGCAAGCTCGCAGCCGATCTCGGCCTGAAAGCCAGTGGCACCGGCTCGCTGCAAGGCGCTGGAGCCGGGCGCATCCCAATCGAATTCATTCACGACGTGAACATCGCGTTGCCCGGCGTGGAAAGCGCCGGATACGATTTGTCGACTGCCGACCTGCAACCGCTGGAAGCCGTCGACGGCGGAAAAGTAGATGGAATCATCGGCTGCCCCTTGTTAAGCCGATTTGTCATCACCGTCGATTATGCGGCCAAGCAACTCACGCTGACCTTGCCGGAGGCATTTCATGCCAACAACGCGGCGCAGGTTCTGCCCATCGAACTGCGCGACAAATGGCCCTTCATAAAAGGAGAGCTCGTTTTGCCCGGTCCAGTTACCGTGCAGGACAGCTTCCTGATCGACAGCGGATCGAGTGACGCCGTAGATCATCCGATCGTCATGACGCTGCAATCGCGCGTGTCGAGCAAGAGTGGCGTAGGCCTGGGCGCGGAAGTTCAAGGAGCCACTGCGCGAGCCATATCTTTTCACTTGGGTCGGTACGCGGTCGAAGGCCCGCTGGTAGCCTGTTGCGGCGGAACCGCTGCGACCAGCAAACTCATAGGAAATGAGATTCTCCGCCGCTTTACCGTGACCTTCGACTACCCGTCATCGCGGATATTGCTGACGCCGAATTCGCAGTACGCGGATAGTAAAGCGCTCGCTGAGAATTAGGGTTGGCTCGCAAAAAACCTACGGCTTACTCGCTACGACAGGCGCTTGACTCCGGGAAAGCCATCAAATCCGGAATCAAATGTCAGGATTGTCTCAATCCCATGTTGCTCCATGACGGCTAGATGAATTGCGTCTCGAGCAGATAATTGGCGATATCCCAGGACAATCCCTTTCGCACGTTCCAAGATCTTCTGATCTATCGCCAATACCTGATCGACGATGCCGAGCAGAGCGTCGAAGGCTGGTTGGATGGCGTCGCGGCGGTTGATGGCGACATAACGATGAAGTATCTCCTGGAGTACCTCAGCATCCGTAACCAAGCGCTGACGGTCGTTGAGCACTTTCTCAAGCAATCTTAGAGTGTCGCTCTTATGTGGATGCGACGCGCCGACCAGATACATCGGGATGTTGGAGTCTACGAGAATCACTCCGGCGCGTCCGTCAGATATCCTTTTTCAATTTCTGCTAACATTCCGCCAAGGTCGCTGACCGGATATTCGTGTCGAGCAGCGGCACGTATCACTTCGAGTTTCTTGCCAATACTGCCAAGTGGCTCCCGGCGTCGCGCCAAGGCGAGCGCCTGACGAACCCACTCTGCGATCGACATGCGCTGCGAGCGCGCCATGCGCTGGATCTCAAGATAATCTGGATCCTGAAGAATGACCTGCAGCCTCTTAGCCATGGAATGAGTATAAATGACTCATTATGATGAGTCAATTCGTTGTATGCTACAGATTCTATAGGCACATTTGATGTGCCTATTTCGCAGTCACTGTTTTGTAGATTCGGTTGTCGTCCGTCTCGCCGCCTCTGGATACTCAAACACGCCGCGCCCCGATTTTCGCCCGAGCCTCCCCGCTTTCACATACTGCACTAGAAGGGGGCACGGTCGAAATTTTTCGCCGAGAGATTTGTGCAGGTATTCGAGGATGTGCAGGCGCGTATCAAGTCCAACCAAATCGACCAGCTCAAATGGCCCCATCGGATGGTTTAGCCCGAGCTTGAGCGCCTTGTCGATGTCTTCGGCCGTCGCGACGCCTTCCTGCAACATGTAGAAAGCCTCGTTGCCGATCATGGCATTGATGCGGCTCGTGATGAACCCCGGCGACTCCCGGATCACGACCACTTCCTTGCGCATGCGTTTCCCGACTTCAACCACTGCGGCGAGCGTATCATCGTCGGTTTCGAGCGCGCGCATGATTTCGAGTAGCTTCATCTTGTGCACGGGATTGAAAAAATGCATGCCCACACATTTCTTAGCGCGATAAGTCACGCTCGCAATTTCGGTGACGCTGAGCGAAGAGGTGTTCGACGCGAGAATGGTTGTCGGGCGGCAGATTTTGTCGAGCATGGTGAAGATTTCTATCTTCGATTCCATCTCTTCAGGAACGGCCTCGATGACGAGATCGGCCTCGCGTGCGGCCTCATCGACTGAACCCGCATACTCGATCCTCTTGAAAGCGGCGTCGGCCTCGGGCGCATCGACCTTGCCGAGTTCGACTGCCTTGTCGAGGTTGGCGCGGATTTCCGTCTCTGCTTTGCGCAGAGCATTTGGCAGAAGATCTTCAAGAATAGTGCGATAGCCGCCGAGGGCGGCGGCATGCGCGATACCTCGGCCCATGATGCCGGCGCCGATCACGGCCACGGTGCGGACTTCAGTCATGCTTTAGTCTTTGTCCTCTTTGGTTTCCTTGCCGGCCTTTTCCAGACGCTGCACGACACTTTCATAGCTTGGTTCGGACTTTCGAATATATTCGGCGAGGCGGGCCGCCTCTTCCTTGGTCATCGCCGGAATGCTGGCGCTGATGCGGCGCAAGGTGGTGGCGATGTCGTCGATGTAATTCATGTGGCGGATTAATTCTCCAGTTGCAGGCATGAAGGCTCCTTGCTTATTTTCTGGTGCGGCGGCGAAATCGGGATCGACGCCGCGCCAGGTCAACTATTCATTGTTCAACAGGCGGGCAGATTTGGCAAAGGGATCGGCCGTTCGTACCCGCATCAGCTTCGCATCCGGCGCGTGGAAAAACCATGAACCACTAAGGACACGAAGGATCACGAAGGTTCTTGGCACCGTGTTTTTCTTCGTGGGACTTCTTGTCCTTAGTGGTTAAGCCTTCAGCACGGGTCGCTAATTGAGCCCATGGAAGCGGCGGAAGCCCGCGTAACCGTCTTTGCCCATATAGCGCTCGAGCACTGCGGGATCGGTCTGGCGCAGGTCAACGATCACCAGTCCATCGATGACATCAGAAAATTTGCGGTCGAGATTGAAACCCACCAACCTGCCTCCAACCTTGGCATACTGCCGCAGAAGGATCGGCAGTCCCTTGCCATCTTCTTCCACATCGGAGATCGGCTCGGCAAGTTGGTCAAGATCGCGCAATGCGCTGCAAAGAGCGCCGCAATCCCAGCGGCGAAGCTTGGGAGCACGAAAGGGCGTGCGCGCATGAATGAGATCGGCAAACTCGCCGCCAGATTCACGCTGCTCAAAATAGCGGACAATCATCTCGCGCGACACGCTGCTGTATTCGTTGCTGATGCTAACCGCTCCGAATAACACCGGAGCCTCGGGATGCGCCGCTACAAAGCGCGCGATTCCCTTCCACAGGAGAAGCAGCGGCGCGTATTGCCGCTGATATTCGGGGCGCACAAAAGAGCGGCCCAGTTCCAGCGCCGAGCCGATCTTCAGGAAAAGCTGCTCGTTGTAGCGAAATACCGTATTCGTGTAGAGACCCTTGATGCCATGGGCGCGAATAATTTCGTCTGTGTTGCCGGCTCGATACGCTCCTGCTATTTCTTGCTTTTCTTTATTCCAGAGCAACAGGTGCCAGTAATAGAGATCGAAACGATCGATGTCTGTGCTGCGCCCGGTGCCTTCACCCGCCGCACGAAAGGTGACCTCGCGGAGGCGTCCCAGTTCATCCAGCGCGTGCGGCAATTCGGAGGCTTTGGCGGCATACACTGCAAATTCAGCGTTTTCCAGGAGAAGTCGTTCGGGCGGCAGCGCCGCAATATCGTCGATGACGAATCGCGGAGGAACCCCCGCAGCAATCTTTTCCTGTGGCTTGCGCGGAAGCACCGCGCGCATTTTAGCCGGCAGAGAAATTGGTTTCTTGCCTCGATAGGACAGCAGGTAAGTCCGCAGACGAAGATATTCGGTCGCCTCGCCGTCATTGTCGAGGTTGGCGATCAATTCGGAAGGAATCGCGTTGCCGATGCGAATCTCCACGTTTTTTTCGCGCTGCTGCAGAAATTCCGCCAGGAGGAAAAGTGTTCGCAGCCGAGGATTGATCAAACCCAGCACCTGAAATCTCCCGCTGTTGCGACCACAAAAATAGACAGGAAGAGCACTGGCTCCAGTTTTGCGTACCAGTCGTGCGGCCGCGCTGCTCCAGACGGGATCGGTCACTTGCGCCTCACGCACGTTCCATTGCGAAACTTCACCGGCCGGGAATACAGCGAGCGCTCCGCCTTCGCGCAGCCACGCCAACGCCTGCTTCAATGGTTTCAGATTCTTATCCGTCGAAGATGGAGTGTCGAAAGGATCGACAAAGATGCAATGCTGATGCAGTTCCGGGATGCCATCCAGCAGTGAGTTTGCAAGAATCTTGACATCCGATCTCACGCGCGAAAGAAGCACAGTAAGAGCCACGCCGTCGAGCACTCCAAAAGGATGGTTGGCGACGGCAACCAGAGGGCCCTTGACCGGGATGCGTTCCAGATCGGCGGGCTGAACTTCTAGCTTGACCTTCATCTCCGCCAAAAGAGCTTCCAATTGAAAACCTTCTGGCGCCTGGCGCACGCGCTGATACAGTTCGCGAGCCTGATCGACAGGAATAAATTTCCCTGCGAATCCAGGGAGTCCGGGCACGAGAGGTGGATCGGTTAATACTCGGTCCTCGTCCCCTGCAATCGGCAACTTAGGCATAGCTAATTTTTGCCTTGCCTGGGTTGCTGCTTTATGAAGACACGATTAAGGGTTTGTGAATAGGCAACTCTTTAGTAACTAGCCAGGTAACTCGGAGCGGTCAGCCTTCGAGCTTAAATCGTGTCTCAGCGAGGCGATAAAGCCGTCGCCAGACCAAGCGATTGGTCGTGACCACCACGGCGGCCAAAGCAATCGTGCTAGCCAGGAGCATATTGAAATTCTTGGCATCGGTGGCGGCGGAAATCATCGAGCCGATGCCAACTGTCGAATAGACTTGGCCTTTGAGGTGAGCGTATTCCGCGACGATGCTGACGTTCCACGCGCCGCCGGAGGCCGTGATCATTCCGGTAACCAGGTAAGGAAAAATTCCCGGCAGGATTAATTTGCGCCAACGCTCCCAGCCACTAATGCCGAAAACGCAGGCTGCTTCTTTCAAGTCGGTCGGAATCGCCATGGCGCCGGCGATCACGTTGAACAGGATGTACCACTGCGTGCCGAGCAAGAGCAGCACGATCGAGCCCAATCCCAATCCTCCGCCAATCCGAATCAAAACCAGCAGCACGACCGGGAACACAGCGGTTGCCGGAACCGACGCGGCAATCTGCGCCAGCGGTTGGGCGATGCGCGCCAGGCGCGGGTTGAATCCGACGGCCACTCCAACCGGAATCGTCCACAGAGCGCCCAACAGAAGCGTGAAATTCACGCGCAGCCAAGTTGCAAGCAGACCGATACCGATCTGGTGAAAGTCGGAGGCGCGCAGCCCGGTCAAGATCATGATGACGCGCACCACGGCATAAGCGATGGCAATCAGGACCAAACTTCCCACAACTCGCCAGAGCCATGAAACCGTGGTGCTCGAGCCTGACGATTCCGCGCGAGAATCTTGCTTGAGGGCAAAGCGGTGCACTATTTGTTCGTGAAGAGGGTTGATTGCGCGTTTGCGGAAGAGCGCGACACCACGCGAGCGCCGTAGAAAATCGAGCACCCACGAGGTCGGCGCATTCGCGCTCTCGACCTGCTCTATTTTGAATTTCTCAGCCCACGCGATCACCGGGCGCCACACAAACTGGTCGATCAGCACGATCACGGCAACCATGGTCACAATGCCGAAAACAATGGAGCGAGTATCGCCATCGTCGGCGGCGGCCTGCAAATAAGAGCCGAGCCCAGGCAAGCGAAAGTCGCCAAACTGCTCGCAGGCCATTAGAAAAAACCAGGCTCCGGCAACCGACATCATCGAGTTCCAAACCAGGCCAATGGTCGCAAAGGGCAGTTCGATTTGCAGAAAGCGCTGCCACCTATTGAAACGATAGATCGTGGCCGCTTCGCGCATTTCCCGCGGAATACTCTTGAGCGACGCGTAAAAGCTGAAGGCCATGTTCCAGACTTGGCCGGTAAAAATGAGCAGCACCGCGCCCAGTTCGACACCAAGCTGGCGCCCAGGAAAAAGCGCAGCCATGGCCAGCATCACGCCCGGAAGAAAACTCAATACCGGAATCGATTGCAAAACGTCGAGCAGCGGAATCATGAAACGTTCGGCCTTTGGACGATAGGCGGCGACGTATCCGTAGACAATGGCGAAGAGCAGGCTCAGCAAATAGGCAAGCGCAATGCGCAGCAGCGAGTACGCCGCATAAACCGGAAGATGGCTGGGGCTTTGGCTGATTTCGACCTGAGGATGAAAGGGGCCAAGCCAGTTGCGTCCGATTTCGATGACGCCATAGAACAGCGCCAGCCCGCCGGTAAACATAACCAAGTCGGGCAGCCCCGCCGCGCTCGGACGCGGCAATACCGACCATATCCGAACCAGTGGACGAAATACGACTCGTTGCGGGCGCTTCACAACTGCACCGGAGTGCTCGTGGGCGGATGCGGCTCTCCAACCGGCTCGGCGAGGGTCAATCGGTGCGATTCACGATCGAAATCGAAAATCTCCGCGTAACGGCCCCAGTTCATCGCGGTCTCAAATTGCCGCTGCACTTCATCTTCGCTAAAGTGCTCGTCGAGAATGTCATAGAAAAACTCTTCGGAAATGGAATGATCCGCCTTGGCGTGGAGGACGCTGTCAATCTGCTGGAGGATCACGACGTGGTTAAGCGCAGCCTGGCGGAAAAGAATCTTACGCGTGAGGATGTCGGCTTCCGCGAACTGCGTGCCCTCGGCGGTAAGTTGAACGTCGCCCGCCTCCAAGGTGGCAAAGCCGAGCAACACGGCCGCCTCGACGATAGGGAGCAAGTCTTCCGCGTCCATAATGAGGACTTCGGCCAGACGATGAAGATATTCCTTCCCGCCGCGATCTTGCAGCAGTTCAACCAGGCCGGCAATGCCACCGACGCGCGCGTGAGGAATCATCTGATATTTCTGACGCGCGGGTTTTTGCGCGGCTGCGTTAGCGTCCGGCACCGCCAATGCGAGTTGGGGCTGCGTTATGATCTTGTAGATGTAGTCCACCAGTTCGATAAAGCGCGGTGATTTACGATCGCGGGGGTAAGCGAGTTCCACGGCAAAATCGGCGCGCACCCACGCCGGATTTCTCGCCAGCACAATGACTCGATCGGCCAGCAGCACCGCTTCTTCAATGTTGTGAGTGACGATGAAAATTGCCTTGGTCGGCATTTTCTTGCTCAACCACAACTCAAGCAATTCATTGCGCAGATTCTCCGCCGTGAGCACATCGAGCGCGGAAAAAGGTTCATCCATGAAAAGCACTTCAGGCTCGACCACCAAGGCTCGCGCAAAGCCAACGCGCTGTTTCATGCCACCCGAAAGCTCTTTCGGATACGCGCTCTCAAAGCCATCAAGGCCCACGGTATCGAGAATGCGCAAAGCGCGCTTGTGACGCTCCAGGGCGCCGATGCCGCGAGCTTCGAGCGGCGCTTCGACATTATCGAGAACGGTCAGCCAGGGAAACAAAGCGAAACTTTGGAAGACGATGGCAACGCCCGCGTTCTGCGACGCAATCGGCTTGCCATGCCACAGTACCTCACCCGATGAAGGCTTGCTCAGGCCGGTGAGAATCCGCAGCAGCGTGGACTTTCCGCAGCCCGACGGACCTAGCAAAGCGATAATTTTCCCCGGCTCTACGTCGAGATCGACGGGCGCAATAACTTCAATGCGGCTCCCATCCGGCTGCACGTAGTACTTTTCGACAGCTTGGGCGCGAATGATGGATTCGGTCACGAAGTACTCCAGGAAAAAACAAGGTGACAGGTCTTAGGTGTTGGGTGTCAAGCAAAGCCACTGAGATTCTTTCACTTCGGCCTGACACCTGCCTATACCGACAATTTGTTTCGACAGCGAGAATACACTATCAGGCGGCCCACTCTTCGTTGACGATTCCTGGAACCGGCTGTGGCAGCCGGTCACACACTTCCGCGAGTGAAACCAGTTTTTTCGCCAGTTCCGGCCGCAACATATCGGCGGCAAAACGCCAGCCCCAGTTCCCCTGCGCAAGGCTGGGCACATTCATGCGCGCATTACTACCGAGTCCCAGCGCGTCCTGCAATGGCACCATGCTAAAGCTGGCGACAGAACCGGAAGCAGCGCGAATCATCGCCCAATTTACGCCGTCTTCACAATGCCCCAGGTACGACTCCACCTGCTGACGTTCAAACTCCGTCGCACTCGACTCCCACCAGCCGAGCAAAGTGTCATTGTCGTGCGTGCCGGTGTACACGACCTTGTCAACCGTGAACGTGTGCGGCAGATGAGTGTGCGCACCGACATCGCCAAAACCAAATTGCAAAACGGCCATGCCCGGAATCTTGAGGCGTTCCCTCATAGCGTGAACGTCGGGCGTGATGTATCCGAGGTCTTCGGCAAAAAATGGCAGCCCGCCCAGCGCTTCGCGCAACTTAACAAACAAATCATCATTGGGACCGTCGACCCAGCGGCCATGAATCGCAGTCGGTTCGGTCGCTGGTATCTCCCAGAACTGCGAAAATCCACGGAAGTGATCGAGGCGTATGTAGTCAAAATTACGCGTCAGCCAGCGCATGCGATCGATCCACCACGCATATCCCTGCTCCTTCATCACGTCCCAACGATAAAGAGGATTGCCCCAACGCTGGCCGTCTTTGCTGAAAAAATCCGGGGGCACGCCGGCGACCACTTCAGGATCGAGTGCCGCGTTCAGACGAAACAAATCGGGATGCGTCCACACATCGGCGCTGTCGAAATTCACAAAGATCGCGATATCGCCCACCATGCGAATCGACCTTTGCGCACAATAGGCCCGTAGCGCCTGCCACTGCTCGTAGAAAAAAAACTGTACAGCGCGGCGCACGTCGAGTTCGTCGAGCATTTCTGCTTTCAGCTTCTCGATAGCCAACGGATCACGATGAACAAGCTTGCGAGGCCACTGGTTCCAGCTTTCGAGCTTGAAACGCGCGCGCAAACCATCGAAGAGAGCGAAGTCATCCAGCCACCACTGATTTTGCCGGCAGAAGGTTTCATAACGCGTACGGGCCGGCGACGCACCCGAGCGCACAAAGCGGCGCGCCGCTTCGAACAGCAAAGGCAGCTTGTGATGGAATACCCCTGGATAATCCACGGGCCCGCTGCCATCCGGCAGAGCATCGACCAGAGCGCGGTCAATCCAACCGTGATCGGCGAGCCGCTCCAAGCTGATAAACAGAGGATTTCCGGCGAAGGCCGAGGTCGAAGAATAAGGAGAGTTGCCGAAGCCAAGCGGCCCCAGCGGCAAGACTTGCCACAAACCTTGCCGCGCCGACGCGAGAAAATCCGCGAAGGCATATGCCGCCGGACCAAAGTCTCCAATCCCGCCGCGCGACGGGAGCGAAGCGGGATGAAGCAGAATTCCGCTGGCACGGGGGAATGACATTCAGAATCAGTTCTCGGTTCCCAGTTCTCAGTTTTCAGCGGCGGAATTCTCAGTTCCCAGCGGCGTGCAGCGGTTCCCGGAAACTACTAAGAACCGGGAACTGAAGAACTGCCTTACGATCCTTCCTGTGCGCCTTGCCGCGTCAGGTTCTTCATCTCGTCCTCATTGACCTTGAGGCGATGGGAATTTTCCATGTCCTTGCGCAGATTGGTGACGAACAGCCCAAACAAATCATTCTGCTTGGCTTCGAGAAGCGACTGACGCGTCTGATCTTTCTTTTCGGCGAATTCCTGATCCGTCGGCGCCTGCTTTTCGAGAAGCTGAGCAACCACCCCGTTGCCGCCAGCGGTTATCGGTGCGCTAATGTCACCGGATTTGAGCGCGAAGATTGCTGTCGCGTTATTCATCGATCCGATGTCGGGAACTTGCCCGTCGGGCGCCACCAGATCGCTAGTCTTCACCGTCGCTCCCAGCTCTTTGGCAGCTTTTTTCAAATCGTGCGCAGCCTTGGCGCGATCAGACAGTTCCTGCGTCTTCTGTTGCAGCAGAAGTCCGGCGCGTTCGTTCTTGAATTCGTTCTCAACTCGCGAACGAATCTCTTCGAACGTAGGCGTAGCCGGAGGCTTGATCGCTAGCAATTGGAACACGACGTATCCTTGTGGCACCTGCGCCACGTCCGGCGGAGCCTTATCCGCCTCGTTAAAGACTGCATCCATAAATTGCGGATTCGCAGCCAGGCCAGGCAAACTATCGGTTCGGCCGAAGAAATTGGTCGTGACGGCCGACTCGCCTTTGGCCGCGGCGGCCTGATCGAATCCCGCCGTGCGCGCCTGGCTGAGCAATGTATTTGCCGCCGCTTCGGTCGCGTGTGCCGCCTTCTGCTGCTTCACTTTCTCTTCAATTTCGCTCTTCACCTCGGCGAAGGTTTTGAGATGAGCATCCTGCTTATCTTCAACGCGGATGATGTGGAAGCCGTAGCTGCTTTTGACCAGGTCGCTAGTTTGCCCTTTGCCCAGCGAAAAGGCGGCTTTCTCGAATTCAGGAACGGTGCGGCCGCGGCCGATCCAGCCGAGTTCGCCTCCACTCTTCGCGCTGCCTGGATCGTCGGAATATTTCTCCGCCAGCTTCGCGAAATCTCCGCCCGCCTTCACTTGTTTCAAAACATCTTCCGCCTTGGCCCGCGCCTCAGCCACTCCCTTTTCATCGACCTTACCGTCCGAACCCGGTAAAGGAGTCTTAATCAAAATGTGGCTGACCTTCACCTGCTCCGGCACGCGATATTCATCGCGGTGCTGATCGTAATATGCCTGCAGGTCCTGATCGGTGACCGTGGTCCCGGCCGCGATTTTCGAGGTGTCGATCACGACGTATTTAATCTGGCGCTTCTCTGGAATCGAATTGTTATAGGTCGCCTTGTTGCGATCGTAAAAGGCCTTGAGCTCTTCATCGGTAGGATGCAGCCCTTTGAGGATGTCGGCCCGTGTAATCACGGCGTATTCGAACTTTACTTTCGTGTTGCGCTGGTTGAATTCATTGCGAACGTCGGTGTCGCCCACGAACGCGCTGCTCGAAACCAAAGCGCGCAGCTTGCGGACCAGAATGAAATCCTTCTCCAGCGCTTCAAACTGAGGAATGGTCAGGTCGTTGCGCTGCACAAAATTTTCATATTCTTCTTGTCCGACGAATTTGCCATCCGGAAAGAGCATCGTGCCGAGTTGCCCATGCTGCAGTTCCTCGCGAAGTTCCTCGTCGCTGACACGCAGGCCCATGCGGTGCGCTTCGGCCACCAGAGCCTTCTCATTGATGATCTGCTGGGCAGCCTGGCTGGCAAAGTAAGGCAGCAGCATGCTCGCCTGCGCGCCACCGCGCGGAAACTGCTGGCGGACCATGGCTCTCGCTTCGCGCTCAACTTCACTCACGGTCACGGTTTGGTCGCCAACCGTGGCCAGAACGCCGGCCGGCGGTGCGCCAATGCCAAGGCTCGAGCCGAGTCCGCCCGGAATGAGCGTGATGGCCATTGAGGCGCAGATAATGACAAGCAGGCCGCCCAGAATAATCTTTAGCAAAGGCCCCGCATTTTGCAGCTGTCGAATCATAGTTGGATGACTCCGTGGGACAGTCTTTCAGATTGCCTTCGCAGATTGCTTTCCGCTGGAAGCTAGAATCCATGATTATAAACTAGCGAGAGAGACGCAGTTTGAGGATGTACTAAAAGCCCTAAACCACGAAGGAGACGAAGTATCACGAAGGGCTCTTGGCCACAGATTTTTCCTTCGTGGGCCTTAGTGGCCTTTGTGGTGACCGCTTTCGCTAAACTGCAAAACTCCGCAATTGAATCGAATCAATAAAGGTGTTATCAACGTGGGGCACATTTGTGCCAAGCACTCTTATGAAGACATTGCGTCTGCTGATCCCATTTTTCTGTCTGTCGATTGCCGTCGCCCAGCCCAGCTTTCAACCGGCTCCCATCACGATCCCTTTGCATGAAGGTTGGACGCTCCAGTCATCCGCAAAACTCTCGGCAACCGGCGAAGCGCTCTCCTTGCCCGAATCTACCGTGGGAACTAAAGGCTGGATCGACGCGGAAGTCCCCACCACGGTTGTTGCAGCACAAATAAAGAACGGCCTGTTGCCCGATCCTTTCTTCGGGATGAACCTGCGCCAGTATCCGGGCGTCAGCTATCCCGTCGGTGCCAATTTTTCGAATGTCAAAATGCCACCCGACAGTCCCTATGCAACTTCCTGGTGGTATCGCACAGAATTTTCCCTGCCCGCCATGTTGGCTGGCAAAACCATCTGGCTAAACTTTCGCGGCATCAACTACCGTGCCGATATTTTTCTGAATGGAAAGCAGATCGCAAATTCCAAACAAGTCGCCGGCGCATGGCGCACCTATGAATTCGATGTGACCTCCGCCGTCCGGCCAGGCACGAATGTACTCGCAGTGCAAGTCTGGGCGCCGACAGAGCACAACCTGGCGATCACGTTCGTGGATTGGAATCCTGCTCCGCCCGATAAAGACATGGGTCTATGGCGTGATGTTTACTTGACGGCCAGTGGGCCGGTAGCGCTGCGCCACCCGGCCGTACTCGCGAAAGTCGATTCGCCCGCGAATGACACGGCCCATCTCACCATAACCGCACAGATGAAAAATGCCAGCGATCATTCGGTCACCGGAACGTTGAAAGGAAAAATCGAAGGCATCGAATTCGCGCAGCCTGTAGAACTGGCTGCGGGAGAAGCGAAAGACGTATCCTTCTCGCCCAACCAATATCCCGAGCTCACCTTGCGCAATCCGCGCCTGTGGTGGCCGGCGCAGATGGGAACACCTACTCTCTACGATCTGACTCTTTCCTTTGAAATTAACGGTGAGCTTTCTGATCTCTCGCGGACCCAGTTCGGCATTCGCGAGATTACGTCCGATGTCACCGAAGAGGCACCGCACCACTTCAAACGGCTGTTCAAGATCAACGGCAAAAACATTCTGATTCGTGGCGGCGGCTGGACGCCCGACATGATGCTCCGGGAAAGCCACGGGCGGATCGCGGACGAATTCCGCTACGTGCGCGACATGGGCCTGAATACGATTCGACTGGAAGGCAAACTCGAGAGCGACGAATTCTTTGAAATGGCCGACCAGCAAGGCATCCTGGTGATGGCCGGTTGGTGCTGCTGCGACTTCTGGGAGCGCTGGAACAAATGGAAACCGGAAGATCTCGAAATAGCAAAAGCCTCTTTGCGCGACCAGATCTATCGGCTGAGAGGACATCCGAGCCTGGTGATGTGGCTGAATGGCAGCGACAATTTTCCGCCACCCGATGTCGAAGCCGCTTATTTGAAAATCGAAGCCGACCTGCATTGGCCGAATCCGATTCTGTCTTCCGCCACAGGAAAGCCGTCCACGGTAACGGGCGAGAGTGGCGTGAAGATGAGCGGTCCCTATGAATACGTGGCGCCTTCGTACTGGGAGACCGATCCGCAGCTTCCGGCGGAAGATAACTGGTGCAACCCGGGAGGCTGCGGCGGCGCTTACGGCTTCGACAGCGAAACCAGTATGGGACCGGCCGTTCCGCCGATCGAAAGCATAGCGCAGATGATTCCGAAAGATCATCTGTGGTCAGCGGAAGGCTCGCTCGACCAATTTTGGAGCTATCACGCCGGGGGTGGAGAATTCAAAACGCTGCGCGTGTTTGCCGATGCTCTCAATGCGCGATACGGAAAGGCCGCCAGTGCGGGAGACTTCACTTATAAATCGCAGCTCATGGCTTACGAAGGTGTGCGCGCCATGTTCGAGGCATACAGCCGCAACAAATACAAATCGACCGGCGTCATCCAGTGGATGCTGAATAATTCGTGGCCTTCGATGATCTGGCATCTCTACGATTATTATTTGCGCCCGGGCGGTGGATATTTCGGCGCGAAAAAGGCGCTGCAAGGGCTCAACCCCGTCTATGGGTATGACGATCACTCGGTGTGGCTGGTGAGCAGCCAATATGCGGACGCCAAAGGTCTGAAGTTGACCGCGACCGTGTTTAATCTGGATGGGTCGCAGAAATTTTCCAAAGACGCTTCGCTCGATGCGGCAGCGGATAGCACGAACAAAGTCTTCGAGCTTCCGCAGATCGATGGCCTTTCGCCCGCGTATTTCCTCGATCTCCGGGTCACCGACAACGGCGGCACTCTGGTCGGCTCAAACTTCTATTGGCTTTCGACCACGCCGGAGACGCTCGACTGGTCGAAGTCCAACTGGTACACGACTCCGACGAAATCGTTTGCCGACTACACTTCGCTCGCGCAATTGCCCAAAGCGAAGCTGAATGTATCGAGCCGCAGCGAGCGTATCGCCAACGGTGAAGATGAGATGACTCACGTCGTCGTCGAAAATCCCAGCCATACAATCGCATTTTTTGTGCGCTTGAAACTCGACAAAGGAAGAGCCGGAGAGGAACTTTTGCCCGTGCTCTGGCAGGACAATTACATTTCTCTGCTACCGGGCGAGAAGCGCGAAATTACAGCGACCTATCGCGCCAGCAGCCTGGGGACGTCGCAGCCTGAGATCGAAGTGAGCGGTTGGAATGTGGAGTAGAGATTGCAGAGGTTAGAGGTCAGATTGCAGAGGTAAAGAGCGGAAGGCTAGACATCCGCTGCTTTTCACCTCTGCAATCTGACCTCTGACCTCATCCCTCTTCGTCCGCCGGCAAGTCAAAGTTGACCAGATCCCCGCGGAAGCCGCGCGTCTTCCACGCGCCGAAGGCAATTCCTGCCGCCATCCAGATCGTTCCGGCGATCTTCGCGCTATTCCCGAGGCTCAGCCATAGCAAAAGGCAAATTACAAAACCAAGCACAGGCGGCAGAATAAATGACGGCGTCCACTTCCCTTCACGAACGACATAGCGCATGAAAGCCGCAGCATTCACGCCCATAAACGCAATCAGCGCGCCGAAGTTGAGCATCTCGGCCCCGAGGCCATAGCTCATCACGAACGCTCCGATCAGCGCAACGACTCCGACGAACAGCACATTATTTCGCGGCACGTGATGCTTCGCATCGACGACTCCAAAGAAAGATTTCGGCAGCGCATTGCTTCGCCCCATGCCGAAAAGCAGCCGGGCAGCGCCGATCTGCGAGCCCATGCCGGAGCCGAAGTTCGCCACCAGCAGCGTGAATCCGATAATGCCAAACATCGGCTTCCACGCACGCCCGGCAACGTGAACGAAGGCCGTATCAACATCCGGAAAAGGCTGCGATGCTGGCCAAATCAACTGCGCCGCATAAACTTCAAACGCCGACAGAATGCCGATCACGAGGCAAGTCAGCACCGTCGCCAGCAAAATATTGCGTCGCGGATTTTCTGCCTCCTCCGACAACGTCGAGATGCCGTCGAAGCCGATGTAGGTCAGCACCGCAATCGACGTCCCGCTGAGAACCGCCTTGGTATTCCACATCGTCGGGTCGTAGAAAGGCCGCGTATAAAATCCCGCGCCGTCGTGTGGATGCCCAAAGATGTATCGCGCCGCAACCACAAAGAAAATCGCGATCACCACGCCCATGGCCGCCGCCAGCGCCGAGTTCACGCGAGCCGACGTCCTCACTCCCTGCACATTCAAGAGCGTAAACACCAGCGCAAAGAAAATGGCCCACGCCCAATACGCCACGCCGGGGGCAAACACGTGCGCCTGCTGGCTGCACCAGATTGTGCAGATGATCGGGTTGAGCATGTAATCCATCACCATGCTCCAGCCGGTGACATAACCCAGAGCGGGATTAATTTCCTGCCCAACGTACGTAAAAGCCGAACCGGCGCTCGGATACGCGCGCGCCATGCGACCGTAGCTGATGGCCGTGAAGAGCATCGCCACCATGGCGATCAGAATCGTCGTCACCACATGCCCGCGGCCGCGGTCGCTCAAGACTCCAAACACCGACATCGGCGCAACCGGTTGAATCACAATCACGCCGTACAAAATAAGATCCCAAAGCGTGAGCGAGCGTTTGAGGCGCAGCGTATCGGCAGGGGGGCGGGCCGAAGGTTTAGCAGCCGGATTGTTAACAGAGCTCATTCAGATCTCAAAACAAAACCCCATTATCCTGCGGAGATAACGGGGCTTTCGGGGAAGGCTAATTGTGGCTTTGCGGGATCGCACACAAAATTCGTGCCGCAGTTCCACAATTGCTCTAGCATTCTATACGCGGCAAGGGTTCTGTCAACGCAAAACGCCGCTACTAAAACGATTCGCGCCGAATTCCGCCGAAACTCAGAAAACCGGCGTAATTTGATGTATCTCTCAGTCAGGATAGCGGAAGGAATAGCTGCTCGCCTCGTTCCCCGACATGAATCTCGTGTTGTATTCGAGCAAATAATTCAAGTGCTCATCATCGAAGGGAAACGATTGTCCGGGATATGGATAAGTTTGCATTTCTCGAAACGGCAACGGATCGACCGCGTCGCCATGATAGGCGTAAAAGTCCATATCCTTTTCGTAACCGTTAGCAATGAAGAAATAATCGCGCAACCAACCGGGCGGCAACACGGGCAATGTCGCGGGATCAAAATCTAAGGCAACCTCATCGCCAGATCCGAAGACGACAAACCTATCGTCAATCGATTCCAGCAGCGGGCGCACATCGCCATAACGGGTGTAAGCACCTGCGGGCCGCGTATAAGGGCCGGTAGCGCTCGCCTTTTCGTAAATGTACTTCACGTTCCCCGGCGGCTGACCTTCGATCTTCAGCGGAAATCCGTGAAAATCGAGATCGGCTCGCGCCAGCGGAACTGGCGTCAGGCGCGCGCTTTGCTGCTGGCTAGTCCGGCTGATCAAAATGTTGTCCCAATAAATCTGCAGATTGGTCGTTATGCGAATGCTCCTTGTGCCGATCGGAATTTTCCCACTGAGATCGGCGGTCATCGTGCGCGGCCCTCCGGCAGGAAACCCAAGATCGTCGACGACGCGGCGCCATTTTTTCCCGTCGAACGCCTCAACATACGGCGCAATCGGTCGCCGATTCGCTTGATCGGCGGCATACATACTGTTCGCGGAGTAATATTCGATTTCCCCATGCATCAGCAGCCAGAGCGGGCCGCCGCGGTACGCCTCGCCGAGATCGAGAACGAGCGAGTGCGGCTCGGCGAAGCCCATGAACGGAAGCACTTTGAAATCGCCAAAATAACGATGTGCCAGAAGATCGGGGAGCACGTTGTGGCCGTGCTCGTCCCACGCACCAGCGGGCGGACGCGCACCGTTCTTGTTGCTGTAAACAACCTTGAACGGCGGGTACGGCGGATTGCTGGCGAAATATTCATTGGGATAGACATCGAGATCGGCTGGATGATCAACCGCCAGCAACTTCGCCTGATCGAGATAAACCGATTCTTCGAGCGGCTCCATGAATCGGAAGCTCAGCTTGCCATCCTTTTCGCGCAGCGAAGAACGATCGAGTTTGATCGCTTCGGTCGGACGCGGAATATCGCGCTCGATTTTGCCATTGGTCGCCGAGATCCAATGCCCAACCACTCCCGCGCCCAGCATGTCGCCGACAAGCTGATACTCGTGGCCATCCCATTCGAAGAGCGTCGGACACGAACTGCCACGGCGATCGAGTTCCGTTATGTTTTGCAGCTTGTTAGCCGCAACTCCGATTTCATCCTGCAAAACGCCCGTCGGCCACAGCATGCGGACGACATCGGCTTCTTT
>JBEKXO010000005.1:0-52949 GCA_049511995.1 Terriglobales bacterium | reverse complement strand
AGGGCTGGTGATGCGCCGCGCCGAAAAAATGCTGAGACCGACGCTGACGAACACTGCAAGCCACGCCAGTAGCCGACCGGTCCGTTGCATTTCATAGATGCCGCGATATGCGTCTTCGCGCGGCTTCTGCACCACCACCGCCCATTCCAGCGAAGGTACGGGGCTGTAGGTGCCAAGCATCTCGGTCGTTTCTTTTCCATCCTTGACCGTGAACTCGCGAGTCGCGGCCAGTTGCGCCTTCGAGCCTTCATCCACAAAACTGCGGACAATCTCGAAATGGCTCATATCCTGCCCGGTCGCGTATTGTGTGGTTGCGGCCGCTACCAGCCGTCCCTGACTATCGACGACATAGGGCATCAGGCCGGTAAGGCTGACCTGTTGCAGGCGGCGGATCAGGTAATCCATGTCGACAACCGAGCCGATCATGCCCAGAAAACGGCCGTCATACATGATGGGCGAGCTCACCAGCATGACTGTGCGCGCCGATTTTCCGCCGCCCACCATCAGGGTTTGGCCGCTATAAAGGCGGCCTTCGCGCGCGGCTTGATAGGCTCGCTCGAGTTCGCGCTGCAGAAAGGCGTCGGGCTCGATGCGGCCCGCGGAAACTCCTTTGGCATCTGCGTTGAGCAGCGTGGCGTAGGCAATATCGTTCGATGACGAGACAAAATTCTCGAGCATGGCGCGCAGCTCGGGCGTAATCAATTTTTGCGCGCTTTTCTCCGTGTCCGTATCGCTGCCGCTCGGATTGGCGAGCATCATGACCTGAATCGAAGATGACAGATTGGCCAGCATCATGTGCAGCGCTTCCTGGTGCTGGGAAATGTCATCGGCCAGCGATCGGGTGACTGTGTTCTGCAGCAGCATCTCGTTGGTTTTCAGGCGCTCGCGGTTCATGGTTTCGATCTGCGCCGAGTAGAAATACATAGGCAGGACACTGATCGCCAAGAGCACGCCAAGGATGACGTACAAGAGTGGTATGCGCGCGGGGATAGGCAGATTCAAGGGCAAAAGGCAGTCCTGGCGGGCCAAGCGGGGATGTATTGGTCCGTGCAGTAACCATTCTAAGGTGGTTCCGAGGGCGACCCGCAGGTGCTTAAAGTACAGGCGACCGTTACCGAAGTACCACCCGTCAATTACCGCAGCTTGGCGGCCCGGGTTAGCCGCCGGGGTGAAAGCCGGGAACAATTGTAAAGAAATGTCATTGATTGCGGGAACGATCGGGCATACAATCCCCGGTCGAGGGAGGCAAAGCCTATGCGCCGAGTTGCATTTGTCACCATGCTAGCCCTGGCGGGGGCCATCACTGGGCATTCTTCCGCGCCCGCGAATGAGTGGGCTATTAACGCAACCGCGATTGAAGCCTGCAGCTGTCCACATTTTTGTATCTGTTACTTTGGGCCGCATCCGGCCGCGCACCACGAACACGGCCAGACGGAGCATTTTTGCAAATTTAACAATGCCTACAAGGTCAACCACGGCCATTCTGGCGGGGTCAGCCTCGACGGGGCAAAGTTCTGGATTACGGGTGATCTCGGCGGTGATTTTTCACAGGGACAGATGAACTGGGCGCTGGTCACGTTTGATAAAGCCACCACGGGCGAGCAGCGCAAGGCCCTGGGCGAGATCTTGGGCTATGTTTTCCCGGTGAAATGGAAGTCTTTTCAAACTGCCGAAGGCAACATCGATACTTGGACTTTCGACAAGGACACGGCGCACGCCACATTGAACGGTGGGAAAACGGCGGAGGTCAAATTGAAACGCTTCCAGGGAATGACTGACGACCCCGCAGTTTTGAAGAACGTCCGCTACTGGGGCACGCCGCGCAATGACGGGTTCATTATGATGCCCAACGAACTGGAGACCTATCACGAAGGCGAGCGCGCCTTTGAGTTTAAAGGCACAAACGGGTTCATGTTGACCTTTGATATGAACTCCCGGGATGTAGCCGCCAAAAACGACGCGTCAATGGGCCACTAACGAAAAGGGAAACAAGAACGCCGCTTCCGCAGGTTAGGAGGTGGCGTTTTTTTTGGCCCGGTGTCGAAATTGACGACTGGGCACTGGTGGGGCTCCGGTTTATAATGTGGCAATCGGCACGGGGTGCGGTATGCGGTCGCTCAAGGTTTGCTCCGATTCCTCTCGGCTCCTCGCGTTTGTTCTTGTCTTCTCCTCGCTTTCGCTTGCTGGGGATAACGCTACGGCGGCGAAGGTCACACCCAAGACACGCCAGGAAATCATTCACGCTTTCAGCGATGAACTGGTATTCATACGGACGAATTTCCCGATGGGGAAATCGGGGCTGAAACTCAAGAACGGAGCCACGACTCCTAATGGGCCGGAGTTGCAGCGATTGATGGCACTCTGGGGTCCGGCGGCGAAGCCCGGCGATCGCGCACGGATCAGCGGCATCGTCATCAAAGACGATCACATTCATTTTGAGATCAATGGCGGCCCGGTGAAGTGGAAGTGGTACCAGCATGTTCATCTTGACGCGGGCGTGAGCGCGCAAGAGATTACGCCAGGAGATCCCTCGGCCAATGCGCGCGGCTCTTATGTCGATCTTTACTTCGACAAGTATGTGCCCGAAATAACCGGACCGGAGCTTAAGGAATTACTGCGTCCGGTATTTGATTTCGATGCTAAAAGCGGAGTTGAGGCCTACCTGGAGACTGTTCCTCCGAAGATCAAAGAGGCTATCAAGAATCACCAGGTGCTGGTGGGGATGAATCACGACATGGTGATTTACGCCAAGGGACGTGCTCCGAGGAAAGTGCGCGAGCGGGCCGACGATGTGGAATATGAGGAATGGATCTACGGCCAGCCGCCGCAGGACGTGGATTTTGTGCGCTTCGTGGGCGACGAGGTGGTTCGAGTTGAGACCATGAAGGTGGATGGCCAGAAGATCGTCCGCGTGGACAAGGAAGTCGACCTGGGAACAACAGTGGCCAAGCAAACCGAGCGGCCGGCGACCGCGCCGACGTTGAGGCGTCCGGGAGAAGAGATGCCGCAGTCGAATCCGGCCAATCCTTCGACCATGCCGCCGACGGCACCGCCAGCTCCGCCGTCCGGTCCGGGATCGGACCCGGGGCCGCCGATGGAAGTGGCGGCCGCGCCGGCGACGAGCTGACACTTCCACTCTGTGATGTGGATTACTTTTCGGCAGATCAAGTAGGACTTCTGCTATCGACCTTCTGCGCCTCGACCTTCTAAACTATAAGAGTGAAGATTGCCCTGGGCCAGATCAACCCCACGGTGGGGGACTTCTCTGGCAATGCCGCCAAGATCATTCAGTTTGCGGTGCAAGCGCGAAGCGCGGGCGCCGGCCTGATCCTATTCCCAGAACTTTCTGTCTGCGGATACCCGCCGCGTGATCTGGTCGAAAGGCCGTCGTTCGTGGCGCGCTGCTGCGCGACGGTGGAGAAGATAGCAGCTGAAATCCAGGGCATCGCCACGATCTGCGGAACGGTTACGCCAGCCCATGCCGACTCGGGCAAGAAAGTGATGAACTCGGCCGCCCTGCTGCGCGACGGGCGTGTGGAATTTATTCAGTCGAAGATGTTGTTGCCGACCTATGACGTCTTCGACGAGATGCGCAACTTCGCGCCGGCGAAGAGCCAGCAACTTTTCAGCTTTTGCGGCAAGCAGATGGCGCTGACCATATGCGAAGACGCCTGGAACGACAAGCGCTTTTGGAACCCGCGGCTGTATGGCGTTGATCCGGTGGAAGAGTTGGTGCGGGCTGGCGGAAATTTTGTGCTCAACATTTCTGCTTCGCCATTTTGGTTGGGCAAGCGCGAATTGCGCCACGATATGCTTGCGGCCATAGCCCGCAATCAGAAGGTTCCGGTCGCCATGGTCAACCAGGTGGGCGGGAATGACAGCCTGGTCTTTGACGGATCGAGCCTGGTGATTGCACCGGATGGGACGGTGATTGCGCAGGGGAAGTCGTTCGAAGAAGACCTGATTTATTTCGACTCGCAGCAACTGAGCGGCGACATGCACTCGCAGATTGCGGGTGAGGAAGCGAGCGCATATGAGGCGCTGGTTCTCGGCACGCGCGACTATGTTCGCAAGTGCAGTTTTCGGCAGGCGATTGTTGGGCTGAGCGGAGGCATCGATTCGGCACTGACCGCGTCGATCGCGGTGGATGCGCTGGGGCCGGAGAACGTGATCGGGGTGGGCATGCCTGGGCCATATTCGTCGAGCGGATCGATTGACGACGCGCGCGAATTGGTGGCGAACCTCAAGATTCGCCTTGAGCTGCTTTCGATCAACGAAATCTACGCCGCTACGCGGCACGCGCTGGCACCCGTCTTCGCCGGACTGCCGGAGGATGTCACCGAAGAGAATATACAGTCGCGGGCGCGCGGCTTGCTGCTGATGGCGATGTCGAACAAGTTTGGCGCGTTGGTTCTGTCCACCGGCAACAAGAGCGAATTGGCGGTCGGCTATTGCACGCTCTATGGCGACATGGTGGGTGGGTTGGCGGTGATTTCGGATGTGCCGAAGACGATGGTGTATCGCTTGTGCGCGTACGTGAACTCACGGCGCAGGGTGATTCCCGAGGCGACGATTGAGAAGCCTCCATCGGCCGAGTTGCGGGCAGACCAGAAGGATTCCGATTCGCTTCCGCCGTACGATGTGCTCGATGCGATTCTCGAAGATTTTGTGGAGGATCTGGCCTCGGCCGAGCAGATTGCGCGAACGCGCAATTTCGATCTCGACCTGGTGCGGCGAGTGATACGGATGATCGAGCGCAGCGAATATAAGCGGCAGCAGGCGGCTCCGGGGATCAAGATTTCGGCAAAGGCATTTGGGTATGGAAGAAGATTTCCGATTGCTGCGAAGTCGGAAGTGTAGGCACAGGGCTCGACATTGTTGTCGGTCGAAAGTCTTTAGGAATTGTCATCCCGAGCGAAGCGAGGATATGCAGTTCCCGGCAAGATGCAGACCCCTCGCTTCGCTTGGTATGACAAATTTGAGGGTGGGATGACAGATTGTTGGTAATTAAGTCTTCTCCGCCTAAGTGGGAAATGACAACTGCGCAGGTTTTTGTAACAATCGAATTTCAATCGAAACCCAAATTATGACGCGCATCCATCGCACTCTATTGGCTATTTTTCTCCTACCCGCCGTTCTCATTGCTCAACCCAGCCCTACGCTGCAAAGCAGACCTGCGGCCAAACCCGCGGCGGTCGCGACCGTTCTTCCCAGCGAAGATACGGTCAACGCCTTCTTGTTTCAGATGTTTGGTTATGACGCGGCCGTCACGTGGAAGGTCGGAGATATTCGTCCATCGGAGATTCCGGGGCTGGCGGAGGTTACGATCACGGTCAATAATGCGCAGGGTTCGAGCCAGAATCGCCTGTTGATCAGTTCTGACGGCAAGCATGCGATTACGGGCGACGTGCTGCCTTTCGGAGCGAAGCCCTTTGACGACGCTCGCTCGAAACTCGAAAAGGGCGTCAATGGTCCGGCCAAGGGACCGGAAAAGGCGACGGTTACGATTGTGGAATTCAGCGATATGCAATGTCCACATTGTGCCAAAGCCGCTCCTGGAATTGAACAACTGTTGGCCCAGGAGCCGGAAGCCCGTTTTATTTTCCAGAATTTTCCGCTGCCCATGCACGACTGGGCTGAAAAGGCCGCGGGCTATGTTGATTGCGTGGGTCGGGCTTCGAATGATGCGGTATGGAAGTTTATTCAAAAGACATTCGACGATCAGGCGAATATCACAGCGTCGAATGCGGATGAAAAGTTGAAAGCCATCGCGACCGCTTCAGGCGCGAATGGCGACGAGATTGCTGCCTGCGCCGCCAAAGGGGATACGATAGCGAGAGTTGAAACTTCTCTCGCACTGGGAAAGTCGTTAGGCGTGACAGGCACTCCGACACTCTTTATCAACGGGCAAAATCTACCCGGCAACGCGCCCGTCGAGCTCTTGAAGAAGATTGTGGACTTTAAGGCAAGCCAGAAGTAGCCCAGCGGGTGATCTGGTCGTCGGGTGTTAAGGGCGATCGAACGTCAAGAGCCTGTGAATTAGGTTTTCGATCACCAAAGGACCCGAGGATCGGATCTGATTTCTTTACTTCAGCCAGATTTCCGGGGCTTCGGGGCGGTCGGGGCTGCGGACCACGTGGGGCGTGATCAGGATCAGCAGTTCGTCATGCTCTTCTTGTTTGGTACGCTGCGAAGTCAAATAGCCCAAGCCGGGCACTGTAGAGATTGCGGGAAGCCCGGCCAGCGTGCGCGCGTCGGAGTCGGTGATCATTCCCGCTACAACTGCCTGTTCGCCATCCTTCACCAGAATTCCGCCTTTATACTCGCGGTTGAGAATGTCAGGAATGCCGTTAGAGGATACGGTTCCGAGAGTTCGGAATTGGATTTCCAACTCGAGAGCTACGTCGGAATTGTTGTGAACTAGCGGCTTCGCCTTAAGGGTCAGTCCAATGTCTTCGTAATTGACGGACGGGAATGGCGCGGCGTAGGACTGATTGCCGACGACCGACGCGATCGCGGAATTGTTATAGATCGGCGCGAAACTGGCGTTGAGGATGGGATAGCGTTGTCCGAGCTTGAAGGTCGCATCTTTTTCCTGCGAAGCGCGCAGCTGCACATGATCGATTTGGCGAACTGAGCTTTCATTCATGGTGAGCGCGGCAGACAGCTGATCGAGGCTCAGACCCATGAGGGTGAGGCCGCCGCCAAAGGTGGCGAGCGGCTGGTTGAAGATCGAATTCTGCTGGCCTTGCAATTGCGCGAGCAGCGCGGAGATGGTGGTATTGCCGGCCTGGTTGATGCCACCGGAAGAGATTAGTTGGTTGATCAGACTCTGAATGTTTTGGCCGGCAAGGCCCGCGAGGGCAGCCTCAGGAATATTAAATAGATTGAAATTGTCGGGAACGTGCAGGCCGATGTTGCTCATGTAAGAGTGATTGACCTGAAAGACTTGCAGGTCGAGCATCACTTCCGGCCGCTCGCCATTCAGTTGGCCAAGGAACTCGGTTGCGGCTTCCAGCGCAGGCTTCGGGCCGCGCAGTGTGATTGTGCTGGCGGCGGTGTTGAGGCTCACAAGTTTGAATTCGAAAAGCGTGCGCAGCGAATTGAGCAGTTCGTTGAGATCCTGCGGGGAGTTGTTGCCGGGAATATAAAACGAGCGCAGGCCCATGCGGTCATAGACGCGATGATTTTCCGGATTGTCGACCGCGGTGAAGAGAACCTTGTCGTCGAGCGCTACGCTGAAACTCTTAGTGACGGCGGAGGCGGCGCGTATCGCGGTTGCGAAGTCGGCGTTCTGGAGTTCGAAATTCACGTGGCGGCTGGGGAAGCCGTCGTCGAAGGTGACAGTGAGTCCATAGCTGGTAGCGACCGCCGTGATCAGACCCTTCGAATCGCCGCGATAGTGGAAGTCGTGGAGGGCATCGATCGGCTGCGCGGTAATGGAGTTGGAACTGGCAACGACCTGCGGCGCATCGGCGTGCACGGGCACCGGTCCCAATGCGTCGCGAATGCGCTGCTGGGCGAATTCATTCTGTGGATCGAGGTCGAGCGCGGCGCGGAACTCTGCCAGCGCTTCCACCTGTTGGCCGCCGAGCAGATCATGGCTCCCGCGCTCAAGATGCAAGCCGGCGAGATGCTGGCGCGTGAATTCGCGCGCGGTTAGGTACTCAACATTTTGCGGAACAAGGCGAGCGGCTTCCTGGTATTTGTAAAAGGCTTCGGCCAGAAGTTGCGGATTATCTTTCTCTGATTTCTCGAGCTTGAGGCCGCGAGCGAAGGCTCGGCGAGCGGCCTTCAGGTCTTTTGCCGGGCCGTGGCAGCGGGGGGCGCTTCCGGAGTTGGAGCAAAGCGGTGGGGCGGACGGAGGCGCCGCCAATGGCGTGGTCGCAACCGTTGGCGCGTCCGCGGCGAAGCACACCGCGGCCAGCAACCAAACAATTCCTGCTGACATCCGTCGCATGATAACTACTATAGAATGCCTGGCCGCCGGTGTCTTGCAAGCGAAATACTCGGAAGGGAACTACGGTCGTAACGGGCGGGGACTAGACCTGACGCAGCATCAGGCGTTCGATGCTCGTGGCGCGGCCGGTCTGATCGTCGCAATCGACGACCACCGCACACAAGCGGACGTCTCCATTCGCAGCCTCAAAACGCGCAGGCATTCCGGTTAAGAATCTTTCGATCACCAACTCTTTTTTCACTCCGATAACGCTGTCGTAGGGGCCAGTCATGCCAACGTCGGTGATGTAGGCGGTGCCCTTCTGCAGAATATTCTCATCGGCGGTGGGAATGTGCGTGTGCGTGCCGACGACGGCGGTGGCTCGGCCGTCGAGATACCATCCGAAGGCAACTTTTTCGGAGGTGGCTTCGGCGTGGAAATCTACGAAGACGATCTTCGCCTTGATTTGTTCGAGAAGGCGATCGGCGTAGCGGAAGGGATCGTCGCACGAGCCCATAAAGACGCGTCCTTGAAGATTTGCGACGGCGTAGGGGACATTGTTTTTCTGGCCTTCGTAAACTCCCCAACCGGGCAAGCCTTGCGAAAAGTTAGCCGGACGCAGCAAGCGGCGGGCCGGGCTGTGCGGGTTGCCATCGGCCATCTGAAAGTATTCGATGATCTCGCGCTTGTCCCAGACATGATTGCCGGTAGTCATGACGTCGATGCCGAGATCAAAAAGCTCTTCGGCCAGCGAGGGAGTGATTCCGAAACCGGCGGCGGCATTTTCGCAGTTGGCGATGACCAGGTCGACGGCGTGCTGGCGGCGCAGTTCGGGGAGGCGATCTTTTACGATCGTTCGTCCAGGACGGCCGAAAATGTCGCCGATGAAAAGAATTTTCAAGGTTCGATGGTATCACGGTGAAAACCGCGTCGACCAAGCACTGGCAACTTGCAAGCGGCTACGGGCTGGCGATTTCAGCCGTTTTGAGGAAATCGTAATTTCCAGACGGATTCAGGATTATGTTCCGAACGCGGCGTGTGTGCACCAGCACGTTGTCGAAATACCACAGGTTGATCGACGGCACATCCTGCGCCAGGATTTCCTGCACTTCACCGTAGAGTCGCTTGCGTACATTCTGATCGGATTCGCGTTGCGCATCATTGATCAGGGTGTCAATCCGGGGATTGGAATAGAAACTGCGGTTCCTCCCGGCTGGAGGAAAGTTACGCGAATGAAAGACGGCGTCAAAAATGTCGGGATCTTCGATGCCGCCGGTCCAGCGCAAAGAATAGAGCTGGAAGGCGCCACTGGTGACGTCGGCAAAAAATGTAGCGAACTCGAAGGTGCGGATGTCGAGGGCAATGCCTACATCGCGCAATTGCTGTTGCATGACAGCGACCATCAGACGGGTATTTTCGTCGGTCGAGGTTTTTATCGTGATGTGAAAGCGCACGCCGCTCACTTTTGGATATCCGGCGGCATCGAGCAGCTGGCGAGCCTTGTCCGGGTCGTAATCGTAACGGGACACGTCATCGTTGTAAGCCCAGCTTTGACGCGGCAGAATGCTGTAGGCAGGCTGGACCTGATTGCGCCACAAGTATTCCATCATTGGTCGACGATCCAGAGCGTAGGCGATCGCTTGCCGAACGCGTACATCTTTCAAGATGGGATCGCGCAGATTGAACGCCAGGTAGGCCAACCTGGTGCCAGCCCCATGCTCGACCACAAGAGAAGGATATTGTTCGAGGGTGAGTACGGTGTCGGGCGTCATCGGTGAGTTGCTCGTGATGTCCGCGCTGCCTTTTCGCAACTCGAGGGCCTGCGTGGTGGCATCGGGAACAATGGCGAAACGAACACGGGAGAGGTGCGGAATTTCACCCCAGTAAGCGTCGTTGCGCTGCAGGATTACTTCTTTGTCCGTCTCTGCGCTGACGAATTTGAAAGGCCCGGTTCCGATGGGTTGGCGAGTGATCTCGTCGAGCAAGCCGTAGGGCACGATCCCAATCGCTCCCTCGGAGAGATTCCACAGCAAGCCGGCCCACGGCTCTTTTAGACGGAACACTACCGTCAATTCATCCGGCGTTTCGATGCGATCCACGAAACGGTAGGTCGAGGTCTTGGTGCTGCGGATCTTACCTTGGAGAAGGGAGTCGAAGGTCCACTTGACATCGCGAGAAGTAAGCGGCTGCCCGTTATGAAAGGCGACGCCGCGATGCAAGTGGAAGATGTAGGTCAGGGGGTCGGGAGTTTCCCAACGCTCGGCCAGTCCGGGTTCAACATTGAAGTGCTCATCGCGCGTGAGAAGCGCGTCGAAGAGGAGTTCATCAATGCGCTCCGATTGCCCATCAATGCCGACTCGCGGATCTAGATTCGTGGGACTGCTCTCGATGATCATGACCAGCGTGTTGGGTTCGGGAGGTTGTGAGCAGGAGAGCAGCGGCAAAAAAACGGCGCAGAGCAACAACAGACCAATTGTCATCCTGAGCGAAGCGAAGGACCTGCTTCTAGACTGTGCCACCCGCGCCGCTGTGCTACGCATAGGAAATCTTTCCCAGGATTGTCGGCCGCTTCGCTCCCGTCGCCGAAGGCACGTTACTAGCTCGTCGATGCCACGTCTCATGCGCCAGCAAGGCAAAAGCCACAGCCTCTTTCGCTTCCGCCGGAACGCCGAATTCATCCGAAAAATGCAAGCTGATTCCCAATGGTGCGACGGCCTCGCGCAGCATGGTTATCAGCGTGGGATTCTTCGCGCCGCCGCCGGAGACGATCATCTGGTGAGCGGTTTTCCCTCCCCGGCGCAGTTTGGCCACACCGACGAAATTCGGCAGCACAAATCGCTGAACAGCGTCAGCAATTGAGAGCGCCGTTAGCGCCGTCGCCGTCGCTACCAGGTCGGGCTTGCTGGCGCCGCGGCAGAGTCGAAGAAAGCGGCCCAGGTATTCGCGGCCAAATTCTTCGCGGCCCGCAGTTCGCGGGGGGCGCTGGCGAAAAAAAGGCTTGCGCAACAGTTTGGCAACCACATGATCGAGAACATGGCCGGAGGCCGCTATTTTACCGTCGCGGTCGTAGCGTTTTCCGAACAATTCTTCCATCGCCGCGTCGATAACCATGTTGCCGGGGCCGGTATCAAACGCGATTATGTTGCCGAGCGATGCTCCGGCCGGAATCGCGGTCAGGTTCGCGATGCCGCCGATATTCTGCGCTATGCGGCTCGTATCGGGATCGCGATAAAGAACATAATCGAAAAACGGAACGAGCGGCGCGCCTTTTCCTCCGGCGGCCATATCTGCAGGACGAAAATCGGAGATCACCGGCACGCCGAGCCGCGATGCGATCACGGCGGCTTCGCCGGTTTGCCAGGTGACCGCTAATTTTCGTCCAAGAAAGCGCTGCGGCGTTCCCTGATGATAGAGTGTCTGGCCGTGACAACCGATGAGGTCGAGTTTCACACGATGCTTGCGCGCCGTTTTCGCTACCGCTTCCGCGTAGAGTTCACCGAGAAGGAAGTTCAGCCGGGCCAGATCGGCGACAGGGGCTAATTCCGCATTCATCATTCCTAGGATTGCGCGTCGCACGGGGGCGGGGAAGGGATATTCCTCGTGCGCTAGAAGAGTGAAAGTCGCGCGGTGATTCTTGTGTCGCGATGGATTTTTGGGCTTCGCTGTCGGCTCGGTGGCGAAGCGCACCAGCGCGACGTTGATTCCGTCGGCGGAGGTGCCGCTCATGACACCGGCAACGATCATCGTCATGCGCGATCCTTATTCTTGCTTGCATTTTTCTCGCCAGTGCGTGCGAGCGCGGCCATACGGATTTCTTCGCCGAACTCCCAGAGTTGGCGCACGAGCTTCTCGACTCGCGCGGGCGTTGGCGGCGGAGTGCGGCGAGCGTTGCCTGAGCCCTTCTCTAATTTCATCAAACGCTTCTTAAATGCCAGGACGCGGCGCGCGGCTTCGTGCGCGCGACGGGCAAACTTCGGGTCGCGTTCGGCTTCGTGAATCAGAGATTCATGGGCGCGAATGACCAATTCTTCTTTGTGGCAGACCAAGGCGAGGTCTCCACCGGCGCGAATGTGCTGCACGACCGACTGCTCGATGGGAGCAAAATCCTGAACCGCTCCCATCTCCATGTCGTCGGAGACAACGAGTCCGGCGTATCCAATCTTCTTGCGCAGAATGTCGGTGATCCATTTTCGTGACAACGACGCTGGGATTACTTCCTCCGTAACCGCGGGAAAGGCGGCGTGCGAGACCATGACCATCGGCAGCTCGCGGCGGAGCAAGCGATATGGGACTAGATCCTGCTCCCATAATGTGCGCAGAGGTTTTTCTACGCTGGGGAGCTTGTGGTGTGTATCGAGCGTGGCCTCGCCGAGTCCGGGAAAATGTTTGCCACAGCCGAGTACGCCGGCATTGCTCAAACCGCGTAGAAACTCGCGGGCATACGTGGCCACCTGTTTCGGATCGTCAGATACCGCGCGCGAACTCATCACCGATCGCGACGCCTCGAACGCCAGATCGAGGACCGGGGCGAAATCTACGTTGAAGCCCAGGGTGCGGCAGTTTTCTCCGATGACGCGTGCGTGCTTGCGAAAGAGGGAGCGGCTGCCGGTGGCAAAAACCTCCGCTGCGGATGGCGCCGGGCCGATCGCGCTGCGGAAACGGTCTACGGTGCCTCCCTCAAGGTCGATGCAAATGAAAAGCGGCGTGGGCACTTGTTTTTGGCATTCGCGGAGAAGAGAGTGCGTCTGATCGGCTGTCTTGATGTTGCGGGCAAAGAGGATTACTCCTGCGGGCTGAAGTTTCGCGAGCAGGGAAGCTAGGCGCGGAGAGAGTTCGGCGCCGTCGAAGCCGATAATTAGGATTTGGCCGACAGCCAGTTTCGAATCGCTCATTTTTGTTTTCGGACTGAATCCAGTCTTCGGCTCACAATGCCCATGACTCTCGGCGCACTCCGCGTCTCGGCGGTTAGATTTCTTTTTTCAACTCCGCCAACAAGTTTAGCGCCTCGAGCGGCGTAAGCCGGTTTAAATCAACCTCACGAAGCTTCTCTAACACTGGCTGCGAGAGCGGAGTGAAGATGGTTAGCTGGGTTGGGCGCTCGGGCTCTGTGGACGCTCCGGGCGTCAGGTGGTCGGAGAGGCGGCGCTCGGAGGACTCGCGCTCGGCCAGGACTTCTCTCGCTCGAACTACGACTTCGTTCGGAAGCCCGGCCAGCTTGGCGACTTCGATGCCGTAGCTGCGGTCAGCGGCGCCCGGTTCTACCCGGCGCAGGAAGACTACGCTTCCTCCTGCCTCTTTGACCGAGACGTGATAATTCTTCACTCCGCTTAATTGCTCGGCCAGTTCGGTCAGCTCGAAATAGTGCGTCGCGAATAAAGTCTTGGCGCGTACTTTGGAGTGCAGATATTCGACGGCTGCCCAGGCGATTGCCAGGCCGTCGTAGGTGGAGGTGCCGCGTCCCACTTCGTCCAACAATATTAATGACCGTGCGGTTGCCGTGTGGAGGATCGCCGCCGTCTCGGTCATCTCGACCATGAAGGTGGAGCGGCCTCGGGCTACGTTGTCGCTGGCGCCTATGCGAGTGAAGACGCGATCGACTATGCCGAGGCGGGCGGCGCGCGCTGGGACGAAGGAACCCATCTGCGCCATGATTACGATCAGCGCGGCTTGGCGAAGATAGGTGCTCTTGCCTCCCATGTTGGGGCCAGTAAGGACGATGATGTTGTGCGACGCATTCTGCGGTTTATTTTGTGGTGACGAATTCAGGAAGAGATCGTTGGGGACGAAACGTTCGCTGCCGGCAGCCATTTCCTGCAATTCGATCACGGGATGGCGGCCTTCGACTATTTCTAAGTCCCCGGCGTTGTCGGCGTTATCGGCTTCGAAGCGCGGGCGGCAGTAATTTCTGATTGCCGCAATGTGCGCGAGGCAGCCTAACGCGTCCACCTCGGCCAGTGCTAACGCGGTTTGGCGGATGCGCTTGGCCTCTGCGGCTATTGCGGAGCGCAATTCGGCGAAGAGGCGGCGCTCGATTTCGACGATTTTTTCCTGGGCATCGAGAATCTTTGATTCATATTCCTTCAGTTCGGGAGTGGTAAAACGTTCGGCATTTACCAGCGTCTGCTTGCGTTCGTAGTCGGCGGGCGAGAGGTGCAGGTTGGCTTTCGAAATTTCAATGTAATAGCCGAAGATCGAATTGAACTTTACCTTGAGCGATCCGATGCCGGTGCGCTCGCGTTCGCGAGTTTCGACTCGCGCGAGATATTGTTTCGAGTTGCGGCTCAGGTCGCGGAGTTCGTCGAGATCTTTGTCTAGGCCAGCGGCGATTACTCCGCCATCGCTTAGCGTGAGCGGCGGCTCTGGGATCAGCGTGCGGTCGATTCTCTCGCGGAGATCGGCCAGTTCATCGAGCGCGGAGTGCAGAGCGGACAGACGCTGCGCAGGCAGTCCAGCTAACGCAATTCGCACTTTGGGAATTCGCGCTAGCGATGCTGAGAGCGCCAGCACATCGCGTGGGTTTGCTGTCTCTAAAGTGACGCGGCTTAGCAGACGTTCTAAGTCTAGAATTCCATCGAGCGAACGGCGCAGGTCTTCGCGGCGCAGAGTGTCTTTCACTTGAACTTCGACGGCATCCAGCCGCTCGTTAATCTCGGCCTGATCGAGCGAAGGGCGCAGCATCCATGTGCGCAGAAGGCGCTTGCCCATAGGGGTTACAGTTGCGTCGAGGCAGCGGAAGAGAGTCACACCGGCGTCGGTCCCGGCGAAGAGCGGCTCAATCAGTTCAAGGTTGCGCACGGTGACGGCGTCGAGCACGAGGCAATTCTGGCGCTCGTAAAAGCCGATGCGGTCGACATGATCGAGCTTGCCGCGCTGGGTTGAGCGAATGTAATAAAGGATTGCTCCCGCCGCCGCCGCGGCAGCCTGCTTGCCCGCCAGTCCGAAGCCTTCGAGCGAGAGGACGCCAAAGTGGTTTTCGAGGAGGGGGACGGCATGGTCGGGAGCGAAGATCCAATCGTCGAGGGGAGTCTCAGCCAAGCCGTTTTCCGACCTAATGGGTGCTGGGCCGGTCGAGAGGCTCGTCGATGTTTGTTGCTGGGAGGAAGCGGTGATGTCGCGAATCTCAGCGCTTGTTCTATTTTCGAAGAGCGGGGCGGATGACCCGTAGAGCACTTCTTTTGGGCGCAATTGTTCAAGTTCTTCTTGAATGCGGCGGACGGCTGATTCGCCCGCGAATTCGGTGGCGCGAAACTCGCCGGTTGAAAGATCGAGCGCAGCGAAACCCGCGCGATCTCCAACGGTTGCTACGGCCGCCAGGAAGTTATTCTCCTCGGCATTTAACGACGAATCGGCCGCCGTCCCGGGGGTGACTACTCGCGTGACCTCGCGGCGGACGAGTTTCTTTGCCAACCGCGGATCTTCGACCTGTTCGCAGACCGCGACCTTGAAGCCGCGCCGGATAAGCTTTGCGATGTAGCCTTCAGCGGCGTGATAAGGCACGCCACACATCGGTATCTCAATGCCCTTTTCTTTATTGCGAGAGGTCAGCGTGATCTGCAGTTCGCGCGCGGCCAGTACGGCGTCGTCAAAAAAAAGCTCGTAAAAGTCTCCCAGCCGGAAGAAGAGCAGAGCATTCGAGTGCTCCTTCTTGATGGCGGCATACTGCCGCATCAGCGGCGTAGAGAACTCGGACATGGAGGAATGGGTGATGGGTAATTTGTAATTTGTAATTGCGTAATTTGCAATTCGCCGTTGCGGACGGACAAACCGAATCGCCGCTGGAAGCTTTTCAATTGGAAATCCCCAATTGCAAATTACAAATTCTTTTGTTCTCCTTACCGCATGGAACTTCGCAAAGATCCCATCACCCGTTCCTGGGTGATTACCGGCGACGATGTCGCCGATCCCGCACCACGTACGCAAGCTTGCCGGTTTTGCGGAGCTTCCGCCGAATCGGCACAGGTGATTGCTACGCTGCCGGCCCTCGATGGCAGCGCGTGGTCGGCGCGATCGGTTGTCCATCCGCATGCGCTTTATCACATCGAAGGTGAACCGGCTCGCCGTGGCGACGGACTCTATGATCGCATGGGATCGGTTGGGGCTCACGAAGTCTTGCTGGAAAATTCGCGCCACGACGGCCACATGTGGAATGCGAACGATGCCGAGGTCGAACAGTTTCTACGGCTGATAGCGTCGCGCATACAGGATTTGAAACGCGACAGCCGTTTCAAATACATCAGCATTTTCAAGAATCATGGCGCGGGAGCGGGGCAGGAGTTTGACCATCCCACTTCTCAACTGACCGCAACGACGTTTGTGCCGCGCCGGGTTCTCTACGAGCTGCGCGCCGGGCGCGACTATTACGAGAGTAAGGAACGGTGCGTCTTCTGCGACATCCTGGCGCAGGAGGAGCGCCAGGGCCTGCGCATCGTTGAGACTCGTGGAGACTACGTGGCGTTCTGTCCTTTCGCTCCACGAGTTCCTTATGAAACCTGGATCATGCCGCGCACGCACGAAGCTTCATTCGAGCGCACAGGCTCTTTGCGCGTGGGTACGCTGCCCGATCTCGCCACGCTGCTGCGGCACACGCTGCAGCGTATCCGCACTGTAACGGAGGGTTTTCACTTAGTCCTTCATACTTCGCCGAACAGCGAGCATTCTTCGGCGACGCTTGGATACTGGAAGACGCTGGATGAGGATTATCACTGGCATATCGAAATTCTGCCGATTCTCGAGGCCAAAGCGCGGTCTTATACGTTTAAAGAGACCTATTATTCTCCGGTCGCGTCAGAGACCGCGGTTAAACGGCTGCGCGACGCGAAGATCTGACGTTGTTCAGAGCGACTATGCGGCGAACGATTGCTTCACGAACCTTGCTGCCACAAAGAATAGGCGGGGTTGTCCTGATGTTGGCCAGTCTTGGCATGTGTCGGATGCCGTTGGCCTTCGCGCAGACTTCTCCGCCTCCTCCGACCGAGAAGCAGCAGGTGTTGTGGATGAAGCTCGAGGATGCCATTCTCGGGATCGACCGCAATCTTGATGGCGTGATGGGGGTCGCGGTGGTCGATCTCACGGACGGGCACAAATATCTGCTTCATGCGAACGACGTTTTTCCCCAGGCGAGTTCGATCAAAATCTGCGTGCTCGCAGAGCTTTATCGTCAGGCGCAGCAGGGCAAGCTGAAGCTTACGGACCTTTATATCGTCAACTCCGCTGATCTCGTGCCCGACAGCGACATCATGAACGGACTGACTCCGGGCGTCACACGTATCACGCTGCGCGATCTCGCGACCATGATGGTCGCGGTCAGCGATAATTCCGCCACCAACGTACTCATCGACCGCGTGGGCATGGATAACGTGAATGCCTTTCTGAGCGCGCAGGGCCTGCGCGACACTCGCCTCCGACGCAAGATGATGGACCTCAAAGCGGCCGCCGAGGGCCGCGAAAACGTCTCTACGCCGAATGAGATGGCGAAGCTGCTGCAAGCGCTTTATCGCGGCGAGATCCTCAATAAAGAGATGACGGATGACTTTTTCAAAGTGCTTTCCACGCACAAAGAGAGTTTTATTCCGCGCCATCTCCCGGAAGATTTGAAGATCGCCAACAAGCCCGGCGAACTCGAAGGCGTGCGCAATGATTCTGGTGTGATTTTTGTCGACAAGCGGCCGTATATTCTTTGCGTCATGACTACTTATCTGCGTCACGAGCGCGACGGAGAAGAGGCGATCGGCAATGTCTCGCGGGCTGCGTGGCAAATGTTTGACCGGCTGGCCCGCGGGAGTGAGTATGGGAGAGTGATTTCGCCGGGGAATAGTAGCCGGTAGAAATCCGTCGTTCGCCCTTCGCTTTTCGCACGTCGCGAGTACCATATGGCGAAGAGCGAACGACGAATAGCGAGCGCATGACCCTCCGCCGCCTCAAGACTTACGCCGGATCGCAAGGCTTTGTTTATCAGTATTACTTCGTCGGCAAGCGCCCCGCTGCGGCGATGGAAGGCAATGAATACATCTTCGATGTCACCTCCGACCGCAAGCTGACGTACGCGGTCACTATCTTATTTCCGTTTCCGGTTGCCGCGGAGTGGGCAAGAACACACGGACGCGGTCTCTCTGATTCCGAGCAGTACGCCGCCGTTAAGATGCGATTGTTCCGCGCCTTCGACGAACTCGAAGACATGCAGGCGCACGGGCGGCTGTTGCAAATCGACTTGCAATCGCTCGAAGAATCGCTGGCGTCTTTGGGCGTGGATTAGCCCTGATAAAGGATTCCAGAAGACTGGCCCAGTCGGCAATTTGCGCGGTGTGACCCACATCACAAACCGCTGTGACAGGCTCCGTTTCCTCACCCAGGCATCAGTCGGCAAACTATAATCACCCAGGCGGGGTGGGGAAACTTTGAACCGGCCTGTGGAAACTGAAAATGATGCCCTTGATTTGGCTACGGGTTGCGCTGGTTTGTTACGCTGCGGGATTGCTGTATGCGCTGGTGGCGCTGACGCGCACATCGGAAATCCTCAGCAAGGTAGCGCTCCATGCGTCTTACCTGGGCATGGTGTTTCATCTCGTTTCGCTGACCGAAGCCGTTGTGCAAACCGGCCAACTGGCTTCGGCTTCGGTTCACAATGCGGAGTCGCTGCTGGCCTTCCTCATCATGGTCGGCTTCATGCTCGCCTATCTCGTCTATAAGACGACGACACCGGGCATTGTGGTCTTCCCCCTCGTTTTTTTACTGACCTTTGTGGCCGCCAGCGGGCAGCAACCTTTTGTATTTACTTCGGTTGCGGTGAAGCATGGCTGGCTGGCGGTGCACGTTCTGATGATCTTCACCGGATACGCCGCTCTCTTCTTAAGTTTTGGCGCCAGCATTCTCTACCTGCTGCAGGAGCGCGCTCTGAAGTCGAAGAGCAAGAGTGGAATGTTCTCGCGGCTGCCGGCTCTTCAGGTGATCGACGATATCGGCTATCGCTCGCTCATGCTCGGATTTCCCTTCATGACTCTGGGCCTGATCGCCGGTTCGGTGGTTGCGGTGGCGACTTACGGGCACATTGATTATTTCGATCCGAAGATCTTGCTTTCGTTGCTGATGTGGGCAGTCTACCTGCTGATGGTGTTTACCCGCCTGAGTGCTGGTTGGCGCGGGCGCCGCGCTGCCATGCTTGCCAGCGCTGCGTTTGCAACGGCTATCGTGGCGTGGGTAGCCAACTATTTCAGCGGAATGCACAGGTTCATCTCGTCATGAGATTTCAGCTCATTGGCGTCAATCACAAGACCGCGCCGGTCGAAGTGCGCGAGCGGTTGGCGATTCCCGAATCGCGCTTGCCGGAGGCGTGCAAGCGGCTGGCCGAACATCCGGCCGTGGCCGAGGGCATGATCGTTTCCACCTGCAATCGCGTGGAATTTATCGCCAACATGAAGAATGGGACGGGCGATCTGCGCGAATTTCTGCGCGAGTATTTCGAAACTGATCTTGTTCCATTTGAAAGCCATCTCTATGAATTTCGCGAAGACGAAGCGGTTCGCCACGTCTTTCGCGTCGCCTCCAGCCTGGATTCCATGGTCGTCGGCGAGCCGCAGATTTTAGGACAGGTGAAGGAAGCCTACGCCACTGCCCGAGCGGTGGGAGCGGTGCGAGCGCAACTCGACCAGTTGCTGACGCGGGCGTTTGCCGTCGCCAAGCGGGTGCGCACGGAAACTGCCGTCGGGTCTTCATCGGTTTCGATTGCTTCGGTGGCGGTTGAACTAGCCGAAAAAATCTTTGGCAGCTTGAACGGCAAGAGCGTCTACCTGGTGGGCGCGGGCAAGATGAGCGAGTTGGCGGCAAGGCATCTGTTGGCGCATGGCGCCGCGTCTTTATTTGTCGCGAATCGAACTTATGACCGGGCGATTCGCCTGGCGCAAAAATTTGACGGCCAAGCGATTGAATTCAGTCGCCTTTATGACACCTGCGAGCGCGCCGATATCGTGATCACTTCGACCGGCTCGCCAAACTTCATCTTCAAGCGCGAACACGGCGAAAAGCTGATGGCGCTGCGCAAGAACAAGCCCATGTTCTTTATCGATATCGCGGTGCCGCGCGATGTCGATCCGGAGATGAACAAGATCGATGGCCTGTTCGTCTACGACATTGACGATTTGCAGCAGGCGGTGAGTTCGCACGTCTCCGATCGCAAGAAGGAAGCGGAAAGAGCGGAGGCGATAGTCACGAATGAAGTGGCGAAATTTCACGTTCGTCTGCAGACGCTCGACGTGGTGCCGACCATCGTCAGCTTGCAGGATCATCTCGAAACCATTCGCCAGGCCGAAATTGATCGCGTTCGCGGCCGCCTCGGCTCGATGACCACCGATCAGGAAATGGCTGTCGAGGCGCTCACGCGCGGCATCATCAATAAAATCATGCACACTCCCATAAGCACGCTGAAAACAGCGGCGCGCGATCCCGAATCCACCACCGTGATCGATCTGGTTCGCCGTCTCTTCAACCTGCATAGCGAAGATAAAGAAAAAGATAAAGAAGCTGCGGTGGCGAAAGCTGGACGCGGATCGGGATCTGATAGCGGGGCGCAAAACTGATGGCCCGTCTGCGCATCGGCTCTCGCGGCTCGCAACTCGCTCTTTGGCAGGCCCATCACATCTCCGACTTGCTGCGCGCGCAGGGTCACACCGTCGAACTCGAAATCATCAAGACCACGGGCGATAAAATCACTGACGTCGCGCTCGCGAAGGTCGGCACTAAGGGAATGTTCACCAAGGAGATCGAAGAGGCTCTGGTTGAAAATCGTGTCGATCTGGCCGTGCACAGCCTGAAAGATTTGCCCACAGAACTGGCTGCCGATTTCGAAATCGCCGCGATCACCGCCCGCGAAAATCCGCGCGACGTTTTTTGTTCGGTGAAATACGCGAACATCGACGCCCTCCCGCAGGGCGCTAATATTGGCACCAGCAGCCTGCGCCGTCAGGCACAGTTGAAGGCGTTGCGTCCGGATTTGCAGATTCATCCGCTGCGCGGCAATGTGGATACGCGTCTGCGCAAACTCGAATCCGGCGATTACGACGCCATCATTCTCGCCGCGGCGGGTCTTAATCGACTAGGCAAGACTCAACTGGTGCGGCAGGTGATCCCAGCCGAAATAATGACGCCCGCCGCCGGACAAGGCGCGCTCGGAATCGAAATTCGCAAAGGCGACAAGTTAACGCGAGGACTGCTCGTTTTTCTCGACGACGCAGCCGCCCGCGCCGCCACCACCTGCGAGCGCGCTCTGCTCAACAAACTCGGCGGCGGTTGCCAGGTTCCGATCGGAGCCTTCGCCGAGATGAAAGGTGCACGCATTCGACTGAATGGTCTCGTGGCGCATCCCGACGGCACAAGAGTTCTGCGCGAAACTCGCGAGGGCGAGGACCCGATCAAGCTTGGTGAAGAGGTCGGCGAAACGCTGCTCAGCCGGGGCGGCGATGTTATCTTGGAAGAAGTCTACGGTGAAGGTTTTGCTCTGCCGCAACAACCTTAGAAGTCGGAGTTAGATCTTAATTCTCAGGAAAACCTAAGATCCGATATCTAAGCTAAATCGAGACCGAACACCTGATTCATGAACCCTAACGAAAATCGTCCTCTTGCCGGAACTCGGATTCTTGTTGGACGCGCCCGCCACCAGGCGGGCAGCCTTTCGGCCAGCCTACGCGGCCTCGGCGCTTCTGTGATTGAGATTCCTTTTATCGAAATCCGCAAACCACAGTCGTACCAACCGCTCGACTCCGCGCTGAAAAATATCCGCAACTATGACTGGCTCATTCTCACCAGCGCCAACGGCGTTGAGGCCATGTGGGAGCGCGTGCGAAAACTTCGTATTACACGGCGCAAGTTGAAGCATCTACAGATTGCAGCCATCGGGCCCGCCACCAAGAAAGCGATTGTGAAGCATGGCCTGAAAGTCAAAATGGTTCCGGACGAATACGTCGCCGAAGCCGTAGTCAAGAAACTGCGCGATAAGATCAGCGGCAAGCGCGTCATACTCATAAGGGCGAAAGTCGCGCGCGATGTGATTCCCGAGGAATTGCGTGCGGCTGGAGCCGAAGTCGACGTGGTTGAAGCGTATGAGACGGTTGTGCCCGAAAAATCGCGGGCCCGCCTGCACGCGCTGATGAACAGTGCTGCCCGCCGTCCCCACATTGTGACTTTTACCAGTTCATCGACGGCGAAGAATTTTGCTGAACTTCTCGGCAACGGCAAGGGCAGGCCAGTCAGCGCGGATAGGTTAAAGGACGTCCAGTTTGCCTCGATCGGCCCAGTGACGTCCGCGACACTCGGCGAGTTGCAGATGCCGGTCGCGATCGAGGCTCGCGAGTTCACCATGGGCGGCCTGATCCGGGCGATCGTGCTCGCGCGCTACGCGGAAAGCGACAGATAGAGTCATTGAATCATTTGCGCATTGAATAATTTCAAAGCGCTCGGAGCCTGGATTCTCAATGATTCAATGACCAAATGATTGAATGACTCAATAACCTTACTCCGCCTTGGCTGCGGAGACTCCCACCTGCGGATCAATTGCGTCCAGATATTCTTGCATGCGTTTCTTGGTGTCGGCGGCCATGCCGGTAAATTCGATTCCGTTGCCCACGCCGGGGTCGCAGGTTCGCACCACGGCAGTGATCTTGATGTGCTCCGAGTCCAGCCAGAAATCAACTTTCAATACGGTTCCCATCGGTAAGGGCATCATGCTCTCGACGTAACACCCATTGCCGCTCACGTCGGTGGCATTGATGCGCAGCGGCGCACTGACGCGTTCGTCGCGAAGCTCGATGGGAAGCGAAATTTTGTGCCGGTAATAGCGCCGCCGGTTGGAGGGATCGATCGCCACCGTCGCGCCGTCCATCGCCAGGTAGTTTCTCCAGGGGCATTCCTGATCGGCAAGCAACTTCACTCCTACTTGGTTCTTCTTGATCGCGCCCGTATTCATGACCCAGACCACCGTGCACCGAGTCTTTTTTTCGTCGCACTGGACGCCGACCGTATCGCCGACCTTCAGTTCATTCTCGACACCCGAAATTAATGCCCCGTCTGAGCTTATGTTTTGGGCGCGGGCCGGCTGCGAAAAGGGACGGCCCTCGGCACTCATCCCCCATATCCGCACGGGTAGGTCGACGCTCAGGCGAGGTTCGGTTTGATGATCCGCCATGCCTTATCCTCTGATTGGTCTCAGATAATCGTTCTAAAATCGGATCGATCCAAGACTATCTCGCTGAGATATCTCTTAATACTCTTGCTGCGATGATACCGCCGTTCGCTGGCGAGGCGATATTACAAAGTTCTTCCGTCCAGTAACGAGCGGAGCACCACTTTCGGAACCTTTGCAGGTTGTCCTTCCCCTTTACCTCAGAGGCGGATTTCCGCGGACTTGTCCACGAATTCTCGATAACCGATAACTTGGATCTTTTGCTCGTCGAGAAACTGACGTAACTCCGTAGAAGTCAGCAGGCGCCGCTCTTCGTCGCGCGAATCGAGCAAGCGCGTATTGACGGCGCGTAGCTCGGCGTCGTTATAACCGGGATGGCAGACCAACTCCCACGTGCCGTCGGGCAGGCTGGCTAGCGTTTGGCGCAGCAGGGAACTGAAGCCGCCGCGCTCGCTCGCTCCCGTCTCTATGACACCCAGCACGCCGTCGGGCGTGAGCAACCCGGCGCGTTTGGTCTGCTTGAGGAAATGCCGGGCGAAAGTATGAAGAACGCGCACCTGGCTATAGCGCTTCCAGAGATGCGGCTTGCCTTTGAAAAGACGCGGGGGCAGAGCTTTGACCGGAACGATTGGGTTGCGTATGGCGTGTACGCCGCAAATTCGCGCCGCCCGCAAGAGCGCGTTGAGAATCTCCGGAAAAATGTGGGCGTGTTTGTGGGTGTCGAGGTGGGTGACCTGCAATCCGGCAGATTGAATTTTTCGGATCTGCGCAACGACCTCCTCGACCAGTTGATCGCGATCGAAGCCTCCGAGCGTGGCGCGCGCGGCAAACGCCGAAAGGCTTGGGTAAAACTGCTGCGGCTCGGCCGAGCGGATCGCCCGCAAGGTGTCGACGGTGTGGCTGGGCGACACCGGCATTCCATCCACCAGCACCACATGGCAGCCCACGGAAAGACTGGGCGTCGCGCGGGCCAGCGCTACCGCGTCGTCGAACTGCGGGCCGTTCGCCATCAGGGTGGTCGATGATACGACTCCGGCCGTGTGAGTTTCCACGATGGCGCGGTTCACGCCCACAGTCAGACCAAAATCATCGGCATTGATGATCAACTTGCGCACACAGAAAGTGTAGCAGCCGGCTCGACCCGCGAACCAGGAACCAGCGCCAAGGCCGTCACCACGGAGTCACGGAGAAAAACTTAGATCCCAGAGTGAAAAGATTGAAGATGAACATCTTGCTAAGCGATTGGGTTTCTTCGTGCCTCCATACCTAGGTGGCAAAAAAAATTCGACTAGGACGCCACGTCGGACGCATGGTTTGACCGGCGAGGGAAGCGTCCAGTATTCTGAAATGAGTTTGCAAAATGTTTTCGCGAGCGGGCGAGGTGAATTTCTGCGCCTTGCATCCCCGCTAAGCGGGGCGGTTAGCTCAGCTGGTTAGAGCGCCTGCCTTACAAGCAGGAGGTCGCAGGTTCGAGTCCTGCACTGCCCACCATCTATCTGTTGCAGCTACAGGCTTTACTGGCTTCTTAGCTTTCTTCACTGAACGGTGTTTCTGGGGCTTGTACCCAGTTTTGTACCCACCCAAACGCTCCATCGCATCCTGAATCGAATCTGCGGAGAGATGCACGTATCGCATCGATTGAACTATTCAACTGTGTCCTGCCGCATCCTTCACCATGTATGGATTGCCAGTTTCCGCACCGAGACGGGTGAGAAAAGTGCGGCGCAAGGAGTATAGAACGAACGGTCGCACCTTCGATAATTCGAGCGCCTACTTTTGAAAACAACATGCCACGGATGCTGGATGACGGTTTGAAGAAACCCAATGCATCGGTAAAGCCAGTAAAGGAATGCACGAAAATCTGGCAGGCGCTAAACGGCGGGGCTGTTCTGGCTTCAATCATTGTTGATGATATCAAGGATCCGATGGTGAATGAGTGTAATTGCGATTTTTCGCCAACCGATACCAAGGCATCGTGCAAGTCCCTTCTATGATTGACTTGCCCTGTCGTCCTGTCGAGAAACTACCGACAGCAGTGTGTGGCTGCCTTCAATAGATTTGCCGGATTTGCCAGGCTCCGTCCTCAGCTTCAAAGGATTTTTTCCCTAACGTGTCGTTTTCTGCCTGCCATTTCCGATTTCATGATTAGAGGAAGAACTTCGTTCTTCGATCTGAACTCAATCGGGCGAGCACCCATAATCGTTAAGGAGGGAAGTATGAAAGTATTCGCGAAGATCGTCGTCGGCATCCTGATGTTTGCGACCGCTGCTTCGGCAGCTACTTATACCAATGCCACGGTCAAGGGAAATTACTCGCTTCTGCTGGAAGACGGTGGCGCCGCCCTCGTTGGTCTGCTCACGTTTGACGGTGCCAGCGACGTTACATTGACCTACACGCAGACCGGTCCATCTTCCGGAACATTGAGCGGGACGTATACCGTGGACTCAAATGGTACCGGGACGATCACAATGTCCGGGAACAATGAGACCTTTACTCTCACCTTTGTGCTTGGTTCGGTCGTAGATGGCAACGCCAAGATTCTCAATATGGTTGTCACTAATGGCGGGACCGGTGGCGGAACGGCAACGCGTCAGTGATGAATTTGCCAGCTATTAGTTCGTGTGAGATTCGCGGCAGTAGGTTGGCTGACTGTTTGCACGGAACTGGCACTCCGATTAGCCAGTTCCCGTCAACAGGCGTTAGCGCTCATTGAGGGGTTTTGAGTGTAATCGGATATTTCACCAGCTAGATCGCTGTCCTCGGAGCCGGCCATCTGCCGAGTAACAGAATTCCAAGCGAACATGCCAGGATCTCAAGCGCGAGAAGGCCAACGACACTTGCGTCAAACCAGGCCGTCCAGCTACCAGCTGTCACCATGAAAATGTTGTTTGGAGCTGAATGTAGGAAGTGCTCGTAAAGATCGGCACCCAAGGCACACAAGAAGAAAATCAACAATACCGTCCCGGCAAGTTTGTCGCTGAGCTTCCATAAGGCAATTGATACGCACAAATGCCCGGACGATATCAAGATTATGGCCAGCCAGCTAACGTTGTTGTTTGGGGCTGGAAGAATGTTTGCCGCAAGAAACAGGTGCCAGGCAGCTACGATCCAGTGTGCGATGACAACCAGTAGGGCGAGCGTTCGTGGCTTTGGCATAGCTGAAAGTCTTCCCCTAAGGAGTTTATGCTCACTAGGATTCTTTTCGAATGACTGCCGAAAGTCAACTGTCGTTACCGAGGCGATTACACTCATTGAGAATTTTACCTGGCACGAGGCCAGCAATGGAGCATGCAGAACCACCTCGTGCAGAATCTTATTTCTTATTCAGAGCATTGATCTGCTCTACCAGTTGATCGATCTCTTCCGGCGCGAGTTTCCCAGCAAACTTGGGCATATGACCTTTTCCGTTGCTAATGATGTTGCGCAGCTCTTCGGCGGCAGCTTTTTCGGATATGAGCGACGGTCCTCGAAAGTGCCGTCCCGTAGCAGCGTTCCCGTGGCATTTTGCGCAGTTTCGCTGGTAAACAGGATTATCGATTAGCGATGCTCCTGAACTCGGCATCTGACCGGAGACTCCGATTGGCAACAGGTAAATTGCATATATGGCGATCGCGAGCCTGATAGTTTTCAAATCATTCTCCTTATGTTTTCCACCTTGAATCCTTAGAATCATCAGAATCATCGTTCCTGACTGACATCATAACTCGCGCCTGAATAGTGCTGTTTGTTCGAGACCTGGAGCCAGGTGGAAAAACAATAGGGAAGGGAAGACAAAGATCGCGAATCCAACTCAGAATTTTGTACCCATTTTTGTGCCTACCCGCAAACCCGACAGAGTGAGACCGATTTCCGAAACTCGGCTAATGCGAGCTTTTCTGATCGCTGAAACGCCTTGTAGGACAAGGGTTTCGGAGCACTCCATCACCACGGGTCGTACTTCAAACCAACTCATTATCATCTGTAAGTAAGTCATTGATAATTAAGCAGTTGTCTTCCTTGCAAGCAGGAGGTCGCAGGTTCGAGTCCTGCACGGCCCACCACTTAGGCCATGTCCGTTCCGGAGGCATAGGCAACAGAACGTTCCGGAGACATGGGTTACACTTTTGGCCCGAAGGTGTTCTGCAAAGGCTGCAAGTTTTTTTCCTCCAGATCAATATAGCCGAGATCGTAACCCATAAAACTGACCAGCCAGATGCCGTGGTCAACTTCTTTGACACCGACGGCCTGGCCGGCGAGGGATACGCTGAGGTTGATCTTCTTGTTGTACAGGCAAAGACGTCCGCAGCTGGTGACGACGACGGTGCGGTCGTGGAACGGGCAGTGAGGTTCGGGGATGCCTCGATAGAGTCGGAAAGAAGCAGAGTAGACCTCAGCCGGGCATTTCATGGCGAGGGCTTCATGAGGTCTTTCGTGATTGAATTCTTCCTGGAAGGCGTCGAACTTAGCTTGTTGTTGCAGGATGTTGACGCCCGCCGGACTCCCAATCCCGGAGCGAATGAGTCCATCGAAGATTCCGATCACACTGGGGCGCAGTATTTGTTGCTACATCAGGCGGCTTTTTCTTCCTCGCGTCTGATCGGAATTTCCGAGAGTTTTACCTTCCAGTATTGTCGCCGTGGCGGGAGTGGATCAGCGTGGCCCGCGAGGTTCAACACCAAGAGGGCGTCTTTGATGGTTCGCGGCGTCTCTTTGAATCGAGAAGCCAACTCCTGAATCCCGACGATGATGTATTGCGGCGGCGGCGCGGCCCAACCCTCCTGTAATTGGATCGTTTTGCGCATAATCGATCATTAAGTCCGCAAGCCCGCACAGCTCTTCTATATTCCGCCTCCTTTCCAGACGCCGTTTGAGACGGTGGAAGATTCCTTGCAATTGCTCGCGAAGCCCGCTTCCGATGAGATGTGGTCCTTTCATGGAATGAAATTTTCAATGCGACGGACGCCTGGTGTTTGTATTTTTATTCTTTGTCCTATTTTTGTAACGGCTAGTATTAAGAATCCTCGGGCTTCTTCGGCTGTCTATCGTTGGAATGCAATTCGGAGACTGACAGGGGCAGAGTAATGCAACCAAAATTTTCTGTTCAAGAAGGTTCTACCCTGAAGACTGCATGGCGGCGAACATTCCACCATAGGAACGTCAGTGGTTATGCGAGATCGCGAGTTTCGCCAAGTGGAACTCAATCTTGAGCGCGCGGTGTCAAAACTCAAGAAAACCGAAGATAGCAAAAGGCTGCCGCGGTTGGAATCATTGCCTCGCTTTCCTACGTCCATCCGTTCCTTTTTTCCGTGTTACTACTCGTTATATAAGTGAGTCAACGCAGCAAGGTAAGGAAGCCGCAGGCAAGGGTCTGAGGTCGCTAAAGCTCCGAGCTCAAGCGAACGACTATCTCGTGTTTCCGTAGTTAGTAGACAGTGCTTGCAGTTATTTGTTGAATGTAACTGGAATGGCGGAGCTGTAACTAAGGAGCGAAGCGTGCCGCAAAACACATACTTAGAGCGCGAAACCTCAGGTGAAATCGTAACATCCGGGAGAGTAACTCCGGGTGACCTTCTGGTGCCCGCGGAGGACGACTTAGCGGCCCTAGGGTGGTACGCCCTGTCGGTTCGAGTGCGGTACGAGAAACTGGTCGCGCGTCATCTGGCCTATGAGGGAGTCAAGTACTTTCTTCCTCTCTACCGCAGCGTGCGTCGCTGGAAGGATCGCCGCAAGGAACTGGACTTGGCCCTATTTCCCGGCTATGTCTTCGTGAGCCTGAAAGTGGGCGACCGATCGCGCGTTCTGCGGGCGCCGGGCGTCCTGCAATTCGTCACTTTTCAGAGTCGGCCCGCGGCCGTGCCGGGTTCCGATATCCGGGCGCTGCAATCAAGTTTCGCCGCCGGCCTGCGTCCGCAACCGCATCCCTATCTCTGCCAGGGACACCGAGTGCGCGTAAAGCGCGGCGTCCTTGCGGGCACGGAAGGAATCATGATCCGCCGCAAAGAAGGCTTCCGCCTGGTGCTTTCGATCGATCTGATCATGCGGTCGGTGATGCTCGAAGTGGACGAAGCCGACGTGGAACCGATCTGATTTCCTCTCACTCCGAACGACCTGAGTTCGCGACGTTTGGCAACCCGACTCCACGACCACTCCGAGTGGAGCGCTATCCCGCATGGTTGAGTAGAAAATGTTTGAGCTGAAAATGTTTGACCACAACAACATGTTCCACAAAACTCTCTCCGACAATAAAACACGCTTCGACCGGAAGACCATTCTTCGGCGCAAACCATGCACGCACAGTTTTGCGTTTGTGGTTTTGCTGGGCTTGCTGTGCGCCGCGGCCTATGCCCAACCTCGGTCTCAGCCGGAAATGGCGCAAAGCTCCTCGACGGAAACTGCTTCCCGCGTGTCTCGCCGCCCGCCCGATATCATCTCCGACAATCTTGACAAGGCAGCGGCTTCCGCCGATCAGATCCTCGAAATTGTGAATAAAGAGGCGGGCCTGATGGTGGAATTCAAGCGCCTTCTGGCGCGCGAGGCCGGAGTGGGCGGCCAGATCGTCGAAGAGTCCGACCTGTCGGATGATGCGGTGGAGGAGCGCCTGCGCTCCGACTTGCGCGCCCGGGTGCTGGCTACGCGACTGCTGCAGCGCTATGGCTATCTCGTGCCGCGATTGAACCCGGACTCCGACCTAGAAGCCGAGCAAAAGCTGGTACGGCAGGAGCGGGCGCAGATGCTGGCGCGCGCCGCCGAGCGCCGCGACTCTCGAACCGAAGATTCCAGGCCCGGCCGGAACGCTGCCTGCGATTTGGATAGTGTCGCGGAGTGTGCATCCGCGTCCGCGCTGCCCGAGCATTCTGAAAGCCGGACCCTGGTCCCTCTTGCACCAAGACCAGAATCGGGTTCCGGACCCGTGCAGCGGACCGAAGATAATTCGCCCAGTCTAATGGGGTCTCCGGAAGGCACGGGAAGTTCGCCGGAGCAGCGTCCAGAATATCCCTCCTCGCGCTCGACTCCCGGAACCGTGCTGGCGGCGCAGGTGGATGCGAATCCCGCGATGAGCCGGACCTCGCCGCGGGGCCGTTACGGTGCCGGGGAGAGTTACTCCTCTCCGCCGGGCACCCCAGCCGATGCGGCATCGCTCTCGGACTTTGATCCATTCTCGAGCACCGCTGGGATATCGCGGACGGCGAAGCGTCCGGAAAGGCATCCCCCGGGGGGCGATTCCGGCCCGGAAAATATGCAGGGCAATATCCGAGACGAGCAAGGACGCATGGTGCGCCAGCCGAATCCCTATGCCGAGGTGCCCTCCCTGTATGACCTTTACGTGCAGGCGAGGACAAGCGATCGGCCGCTCGAGCGCTTCGGTCTCGAGATCTTCCGCAAAGAGGCGGCGAACCCGGATTACATTCCCATGGACCTTCCGGTCGGACCGAGCTATGTGGTCGGCCCCGGTGACAGTCTCTCGATCGACCTCTGGGGCGGGGCCTCGCAGCGGTTGCTCCGTACGGTCGACCGCGAGGGGCGCGTGGCGCTGCCGGAAGCGGGGCCAGTCCTGGTTTCGGGACGCACCCTTGGGGATGTGCAGGAAATCGTGCAACGCACTCTTCGCAGGCAGTTCCGCGATGTTTCGGCCGATGTGGCACTGTTGCGGCTGCGTTCGGTGCGGATGTATGTGGTCGGCGAGGTCCGGGCGCCGGGCGCCTATGACGTCAGTTCGCTTTCGACGCCCTTGAATGCGCTCTTTGTCGCCGGCGGAGTGACGGCACAAGGTTCGCTGCGCCGATTGCAACACTATCGCGGCAAACAGATGATCGAAGAAGTTGACGCCTACGACCTGCTGCTCCACGGCATTCGCGGCGATCTGGCGCGCATCGAGAATGGCGACTCGCTGCTGGTCCCGGCGCTCGGCGCGGTAGTGAAGGTTGAAGGCATGGTGCGGCGGCCGGCCATATACGAACTGCGCGAGGAAAAAACGCTCCTGGACGTGCTCGACTTGGCGGGGGGGATCCTGCCCGCGGCCGCGTTGCGGCACATCGAGGTCGAGCGCCTGGTGGCGCACGAAAAGCGCACCATGTTGAGTGTCGAAATCGGCGACGCGAGCGACTCTGAAGCGGTGCGCGCCGAGATGAGAGGCTTCGCGGTGCAGGATGGCGACGAGATCCACATCTTCCCGATTGCGCCCTATAACTCGGAGTCGATCTACTTGATCGGGCATGTCCTGCGCCCCGGAAAATATTCGTATAAGCCCGCGATGACACTCTCGGACCTGCTGACGTCGTACGCCGATCTCCTGCCGGAGCCCTCGACCCGCTATGCCGAGATCATCCGCCTGCAGCCGCCCGACTACCGTCCGGTGGTGGAGAGTTTTGACCTGGCCGCTGCTTTCGCCCATCCGGAACAGGCGCCGCAGCTGAAGCCGCTCGACACCGTGCATATCTTCGGCCGCTACGATTTCGAACCGGATCCAGAGGTGCTGATTACCGGCGAAGTGCGGGACCCGGGATCGTATCGCACCTCGGGCCAGCAGCATTTGCGCGACGCGATTTTTCGGGCCGGAGGTGTGACTCCGGATGCGTGGCTCGATTCCGCGCAACTCTTCCGCCGCCAGCCCGACGGTACCACCCGGGTTTTGAGCATCAATCTCAGCGACGCGCTGGCCGGCGATCCTTTGCACAATGTTCTGGTCGAGCCGAGGGATCGAATCCTGGTGCATCGCCAGCCGGAGGCGGTTTCGCCGCCGAGCGTCTACGTGCGCGGTGAGGTGGCGCGCCCCGGCCGCTATCCGCTGGCCGCCAATATGATGGTCTCCGACCTGATCCGTTCCGCCGGCGGATTGCTGCGGAGTGCGAATCCGGAGGGCGGAGACCTTACCCACTATGCCCTCTCGAATGCTTCCGGAGAACGTGCGCCCGCGGGACACCGGGACATCAACCTGGCGGCGGCGCTCGGGGGAAAGGACGATCAGAATCTGGCACTGCGCGACGGCGATGTATTGACTGTGCCGCAGCAGGCCGGATGGAGCGATGTCGGCGCGACGGTAACCCTGCGGGGCGAGGTCCGCAAACCAGGGGTCTATGGCATCCGATCGGGGGAACGGCTGAGCGCGCTCTTGCAGCGGGCAGGTGGACTTCTGCCGACCGCCTATCCGCGCGCCGCAGTCTTTGAACGGGCCGAGGTTCGCGACCTGCAGCAGAAAAGCCGGCAGGAGCTGATCCAGCGTCTGGAGCAGGAGTCAACGGTGGTGAAGACCTCGGCCTCGACCTCGGGAAGCGAGGAAGCTGCCCTGCAGCAGGCTGCGGTGCTGCAGCGCGAGCGGGTCTTGGCGGCCCTCAGAAAAGCTCCCGTATCGGGCCGCCTCGTTATCCATCTTCGTCCCGACCGCAAGAACTTTGCCGGATCCTCGGACGACATCGAACTGCGCGCGGGCGATTCCCTGATCATCCCGAAGCAGCCCGGCGTGGTGCTGGTAATCGGGCAGGTGTACAACGCGAACGCCCTGATTTATACCCCCGGCCGAAATGCCGGCTGGTACTTCTCGCGCGCCGGGGGGGCTACCAACATGGCCAATAAGGGTGCGATCTTCATCGTCCGCGCTGACGGTTCGGTCACGGGCCGCAATGAAGGCGGTCTTTGGTCGGGGAAAGTGCTCTCGGCCGCGATCGGTCCCGGTGACACGATCGTGGTGCCGGAGCGCTCGGTTGTCGGCAGCAGCACGTTGAAGAACGTTCTGGCGGTCGCGCAGATCGCGTCGTCCGCCGCGCTGGTGGCAGCAGTTGCCATTCCATAGGCTGCCCGTGACGACACGACTCCGATTGCGGTGCTTCGGGAGCGGCCGCGTTCATCGCGCGACACGCTGGATTTTTTCGGTGATGGTGATCACTTTCTTGCCCATTTTGTTCCTCCAGCCTTGTGAAGGCCAGGCTGGGCCGGAGGCGTTTCTGGCCGAGAGCCCTGTGAAGAACCAGCCTGCGCAGCCGCCCGAAGGAGCCGATCCCGAGAACCGGCTGCTAGGACCTTTCCTGAAGCATTTGGCGTTTGACCAGAAACAGTTCTGGACGGAGCCGTTTCGCTGGCAATGGCCGGACGCGAAACTGCTCGCGCCCTTCGCCGCTGCAACCGCAGCACTAATGGCGAACGACGCTGCCATCTCCAGGCATGTTCCCTCCGGCGCCGCGCAGATTAACCGCAGCAGAACGATCTCCGACTTCGGGGCCTACTCTTTCCTAGGCGTTGCCGGCGGCGCCTACCTGTGGGGAAATACCGTCCACGACGACCATCTGCGCGAAACCGGATTTCTGGCGGGCGAGGCGGCGTTGAATAGCACGGCCGTCGCGTACCTGCTGAAAGCCTTGACCGAGCGTCCTCGTCCATGGCAGGGCAACGGAAGCGGAACGTTCTTTCGTGGAGGGGCGTCGTTTCCCTCCGAGCACGCGGCGATTGCCTGGTCGGTCGCGAGCGTGGTGGCGCATGAATACCCGGGGCCGCTGACGCAGCTTGCCGCTTATGGTTTGGCGTCCGCGGTGACGTTGACACGCGTCACCGGCAAGCAGCATTTTTCTTCCGATGTCGTCGTTGGCGGCGCGCTCGGATGGTATTTCGCGCGCCAGGTTTATCGCGCCCATCATGACTCGGACATCGGCGGTTCCACGTGGGGAACCTTCGCCCTTGACTCGGATGTGGACGCAGGCGCCAAGGGCAGTAAGGGCAGTGAGGAGAAGCTCCGGCAACCCGAGCATATGGCCTCGCCTTATGTTCCTCTGGACAGCTGGGTTTACCCAGCCCTGGCGAAGCTCGCAGGCCTGGGTTATATCAAAGCCGCGTTTCTTTGCCTGAAGCCGTGGACGCGCATGGAAGCGGCGAGCCTCACGACCGAGGCGAAAAGCAATCTCGAGGAGGATGAAGGCGCGTCGGCTGCGAGCGTCCAGATGGAACGGCAACTCGAAGCGGAATTCACTTATGAAATGGGCCTACTCGAGGGCCACCGGAATGCGACCGCGCAAGTCGAATCCCTATACGCCCGCACGGTAGCCATAGCCGGTCCCGCGCTGACGGACAGCTATCACTTCGGTCAGACCATCGCCTACGACTACGGCCGGCCTTTCGAGCGCGGCACGAGTGGACAATTGGGCAGTGCAGTATGGGCGGCCGCCGGCCCTCTGGCAATTTACATTCGCGGCGAGTTTCAGCATGCCCCTTTTGCCCCGCCGCTCTCCTACGCCGAGCGCAACGTGATCGCCGACGTCGATCTGGTGCCGCTGCCGCCGGCAACGCCCGTGGCCGCCATCAACCGGCCGCATTTATTAGAAGGCTATGCTGCGCTGAATCTTGCGGGGTGGCAGCTTTCGGCAGGTCGCCAGAGTCTCGAATGGGGGCCGGGCCCGGGCGGATCGCTATTGTGGAGCAATAATGCCGATCCGGTCGAGATGGTGCGCCTGGTGAAGACGGACTGGCACCTGCCCGTCTTGGGTTTAGCGCGCATCGATCAATTCTTCGGCATGTTCCGTGGCCATGACTTCATCCCGCATCCTTACATCTATGGCCAGAAGATCAATTTCAAGCCGCTGCCCGGCCTCGAACTGGGCTTCGGCCGGACGGTCACGATTGGAGGCCGCGGAGGAGATCCACTGAATTCGAGCACCTTTATCAGCAGCTTCTTTGGCCGCGTGAACCAGCGTCTCGACTCCGTGCCCGGCGACAGCCATGCCAGCATGGACTGGGTTTTCGAGGTGCCGAAGGTCCGGAACTATCTCGTCTTTTACGGCGACCTCTATGCCGACGACGATCCCGTGCCCATCGTAAATCCTCCAAAGAATCCTTACCGCCCGGGGATCTATCTGACCCGTTTCCCCGGTATTTCAAAACTCGATTTCCACATCGAAGCGGTATCGACCGAATCTCCCGGGCAGCCGAACAATCAGGGCAATCTCAATTACTGGAACCATACCTACCGCGATGGCTACACGAACAGTGGCAATCTCGTCGGCAACACCGTCGGTCGTATGGGCCGCGCGATTCAGCTCTGGTCGACCTACTGGATCTCCGCGCAAAACACCCTGCAGTTCCGCTACAAGCACAGCACCGTCAGCCCGGATTTCATTCCCCGGGGCGGAGCCTGGCAGGACTACAGCCTCCGCCACGAGATGCATCTCGCCTCCGGGCTGTATATCAAAAGCGAATTGCAGTACGAACACATCGCGCGCTACCCGCTGCTTTTTTCCGGTCCGCAAAACAACGTCACTGCCATCGTCGAATTCGGCCTCGTCGCCCGCAAAACCAGTCTCCACAAAACAAAATGAATTCCCGACTCAGCGTCCCGCCCGGCGAGGAACGCGACTGCTTCGAAGTTGAGCCGCAGGGGCGAACGGCGCGCGAATTTTCCGACGCGCCCCACGAGTTTCACGAAGAACACGAGCTTCCGGAAGACGGCCGTGACGACGGCGATGCGGTGGCCGGACCGGGGGACGAACTCGCCACGGGGCCAGTTGCGGAACCAATCATCGCGCGCGCCCGCCTGCTCTGGGGGGAACGGGTTCTGGTGCGCCGGGCGCTCGGGGCGGGATTGCTGGCAGGCGTTCTCGCCGCGTGGCTGATCCCCTCCGAATATCAATCGACCGTTCAACTGATGCCTCCCGATAACTCCTCCTATGGCGGGTTGCAGATGCTGGCCGCGCTGGCCGCGAAGTCGAGCGGCGCCATGGGGTCGATCGCCGGCGATGCGCTCGGCGTGAAGAGCGCCGGCTCGCTTTTCATCGGCATCCTGCGCAGCCGGACGGTGGCTGACCGACTGGTCGAGCGTTTCCATTTGCAGAAAGTCTATCGCGCCAAACTCGAGGAACGGGCGCGCAAGCGGCTCTCGGAAAATACCGCCATCTCCGAGGACCGCAAGAGCGGGATTATTACCCTGACCGTATCCGGCCACGAACGCCGGCAGGCGCGGGCGCTCGCGACCGCCTATGTCGAAGAGCTGAACCGGCTGGCGGCCGAGCTGTCCACCTCTTCGGCCCACCGGGAAAGACTCTTCCTTGAGGGACGGCTGGCCGCGGTGAAGCGCGATCTCGACCAGGCGACGCGCGAGCTCGGCGAATTTTCGAGCCAGAACGCCACCCTTGATCTTAAAGATGAGGGTCGGGCCATGCTCGAGGCGGCGGCGGCGCTCCAGGGCGAGTTGATTGCCGCCGAATCCGAACGCCAGTCGCTCGAAGCCGTCTACACGCCGGAAAACTACCGGGTGCGCGCAGTCGCGGCCCGCGTGTCGGAGCTGCAAAAGCAGCTGCGCCAGCTCGGGGGCAGAGAAAACGGCGAAGAAAACGCGGGGGCAGACGAAGGGCGACGCGAAGGCACCGAAAGCAATGAAGGTACCGAAGTCAAAGACGGCGCCGAAGGCAAAGGTAAAGATGAAGATGAAGATGAAGATGAAGACAAGAACCATGCCCCGGACAAAAACCGTCCTGGCTCCGATTCGCTCTACCCCTCGCTGCGAAAACTTCCCTTGCTGGCCACGAAGTACGCCGAGCTCTACCGCCGAACGAAGATCGAGGAGGCAGTCTTCGAAACCCTGACCCAGCAATACGAGGTGGCCAAAGTCCAGGAGGCGAAAGAAACGCCGAGCGTCAAAATGCTGGACGAGGCCAGTCTGCCGGAAAGTTCTTCGTTCCCGCCGCGGATGGCGATTGCGGTGTTAGGCGCGGGCGCCGGTTTCTTCGGGGCCGCGGCGTGGATCTTCGCCCGCAAGCGCTGGCGGGACATGGCCGCGGACGATCCGAAGAAACGGTTTTCGCAAGAGGTGTTCGACGGGATGAACTCCGCCATGCCGTGGGCTCATCCGAAGGGCTCGCGCTGGCACGAGGTGAGCCATCAGATCTGGCTGCGCGTGACCCGGCACCGGAAAGGCAGACCCAGCCCGCCAGCGGACGATCCATTTACGGACTCTTCCAGTTCTCGGCATCCCGCCGCGGACGATGCCCCCCTCGGATGATCTTGCCTCGAATGATCTAGCCTCGGTTGCTTCTAGCCTCGGTCGATTCTAGCCTCGGGTGGACCTGGCCTCGGACCGTTTGCTTTCGGATAGTCCGTCCTCAAGTCATCATCGCGCGGGAGGAGAATGATTCTTACTGTGAATACAGAAACGGCGGATGTCCGGGCCCTCTCCGAATCCGCTCGCTCTGCGGCGCGATTGGAGCTTCGCGCCGGCGCTCCCACCGACGCTCGGGCCCCGGAACGTCCAGAGAATGATTCCGGCGGGCGCTCGTCCTCGCGGCTGGTTCGTTTCGGCTACGGCTTGGCGGACCAGTGCCTTTCCGTCGGCGGGATGTTCGTCGTGAACATTGCCTTGGCGCGCGCTCGTTCAAAAGAAGAGTATGGCATTTTCGCACTCACCTATTCGCTCCTCACCTTTCTGACGGGCTTGCATAACGCCGCCATTCTTGAGGCCTATACGGTCTATGGATCGGGGCGCTATCACCAGCGTTTCGCCAGTTACCGCAGCCTGCTTTGGCGGGCGAATCTCTGGCTGCTGGGAACGCTCAGCGCTCTCTTGCTGGCCGCCTGGCAAGGCTTGCGTTTGAGTCACTCTTCGTTTGCGTCTCCATCCTTGCTCGGCATGGCGTTAACCTGCGGCGTGCTGTTGAGCGCGTCTTTCCGGCGGCGCACCTATTACATGCGCCGCCGGCCCGATCTGGCGGCCCGCTTCTCTGCCGCGTTTTTCCTCGGCTGCATGGGCCTGCTCGCGCTCGCCATGCGCGGCGGCTGGCTGAACGGTTTGTCGGCGTTTTTGATCGTGGCCCTGGCTTGGAGCCTGGCTGCTCTGGTCGCGGCGCGGGAGCCTGCTCCAGGCGAGCACCGGGAGGGCAAGGGAGTGGCAGACCCAATCGATTTTCTTTCTGGGGAGCCGGATTACTGGCGCGAACACTGGAGGTACTCGCGCTGGGTGCTCGTCACCGCGCTGGTGTTTCAGTTCACCACGCAGGCGTACTTCTGGGCGGTGGCGGCGCTGCTCTCGGTTCCCGACGTAGCCGAACTTCGAGCCTTATACAACCTTGCGCTCCCCGTCGATCAGATCTCGGTGGCCATCACCTTCCTGATCTTGCCGCAGATGGCGCTCCATTTCGCCGCCCGGGAGTTTCGGAAACTGCACCGGTTGTGGCGGCAGTGCGCCCTCTTGTACCTGGGCATCAGTTTGGGGTTCGCGGTGCTCGTCGGGATGGCCAGCCTTCCCCTGCTGCATCTGGCTTACGGCGGCAAGTTCGACGGCGCGGCCCCGTTGTTGCGCTGGTACGCGCTGCTGCCGGGGGTGATGGCCATCGGCAATGCCACGAACGTGGCGCTGAAGGCGCTTGAAAAGCCGCAGTCTGTCTTCTATGCCTACGCGGCAAGCGGCGCGGCCACGCTCCTTTTCGGCATCCCGCTCTTGCTGCGCTTTGGCCTGGCGGGAGCAATCTACGGAATGCTGCTGTCCGGGGCCTGCTACACGGCGGTGCTCACGTTCTCTTTCTTTCGATTCCAGCGGACGATTCCGGTTTCTGCTCGGTGATCGCGATATGGAACAATATTTCTCTGGCGATAAGCTGTACGGCGAAGATCTAAGCGCTGCGGAACGCGAGCAGTGGTACAACGACGAACAGGAAGGCTACGCGGAACTGGTCGAGAACTACGGCCATGCCTATAAGTATCTCTACCACGCCTTGAATTTTGAGCACGGATTTCGTCATCTCTCACAGCCCACATTTCAGCGCGTTCTTGGTATCGGAAGCGCATTCGGATACGAATTTGATCCCATTCTGGAGCGCTGCGGTGAGATCGTGATCCTCGATCCGTCCGAAGGACTCACCAACCCCAAATTCCGATATGTCCGGCCCCACATATCGGGAATCATGCCCTTCGAAACTAGTAGCTTCGATCTCGTAACCTGCTTGTGCACGCTGCACCATGTGCCGAAGGTCAGCACCTATTTGAAGGAAATTGCGCGGGTTCTAGTCCCCGGCGGGTTTGCGCTGGTGTCGGATCCGATTATTTCGATGGGCGATTGGCGCGCTCCCCGTCCCGGGCTCACCAAGCACGAGCGCGGGATACCACTAGCCCTGTTCCGGTCCATGCTCAAGGAGAGCGGCCTATTAATTTACCGCGAGCATCTACTCCATTTCCCGCTCACAGCGCGGTTGCGATCCGTTTTGACAGCCGCACCGTACAACACCAAATGGGTGGTGAAGCTGGACAGCGCCATCTGTTCTCTTCCCATCTGGTTCCGCCTGTACCACGCTCGGCACTGGTGGCAAAAGTTTCGAGCGACGGCGGCATTCTTCATCGTTCGCAAGCCAGCATAATCCGCGCGTCCCAGGCGAAGCGTGACGCCACTGCGCGCGATATCGAGGATTTGCTGATTCCTGCAGTCGCTGCACATCGTCCGGTTCCAGTGAAATTCACCGTTAGAAAAGCCGTGTTCGTAACCGTCGGCCTTTATATCGCACTCTTTCAGTGGGTGTATGTCGAATACCTCTTTCCCACCTTCGGCTACCTCGGTTTCGGCTTCAACGCTCCTTCGCCGGGTTATCTGCTGCTCGGCTGGGCGCTCGCGCTTTCGCCTTGCCTGTGGATACCGCTCCGTCTCACCCGGCCATCCCAACTGGCGTACTGGGTCTTATACATCAGTGTGTTTGTCCCGTCGATGTTCGTTCCGCTCTACGCCGAGATGGAGCCCGACCGCGAGATTGCAACGATGATGCTGGTTTTTTTTATGGGTTTTCTGGTGATGGGGTTGAGCTACCGGCTTCCGTTGTGGAGAACCAGGGCGCTCCATCTCCCGGCGCGTGCGCTCTGGAGGGTGTTGGGAGCAGTCTTCGCGCTGCTGGTCGTGCTCCTGATGGCGGTCTTCGGGGACCACCTGCATTTTGTCTCGTTCAACGATGTGTATGATCTGCGCGACGCCGCGAACGATATTACGAACCCGTTCGCTGACTTCGCCTACATGCTCCTCACGGGCGCGGTCAGCCCGTTCTTCATGGGCTATGGACTCTTCTACCGGCGGCGCGGACTCTTCCTCGCCGGAGCCGCCGGGCAGTTGCTGGTTTACTGTGTGGGCGGCACCAAGGGTTCGATCCTGTCGATTGTGTTTATTTCCGGGATGTACCTGCTGCTGCGAGTGCGGAGGATTTCGTTTGCTCTGGTGTTTTCGCTATCGTGTCTCGCTTTGCTCGCCCTCTTCGCGGGGGCTTATCTGGCCGCCGGAAAGGAGCCAGGAGTGGCGCTCTCGGTGGCCTTGTTCGTGGTCTTTTCGCGGACCCTCGGCATGGGCGGACTGCTGACCGCCCAGTATTACGATTTCTTTCAAAGCAATCCTTTTACCTACTGGTCGCACCTCAAAATCGTCAACTGGTTTGTGCATTATCCCTATCAGTATCCGGTTGGGCAGGAACTCGGACTTGCCTATGTCGGCACTACCCGGCTCGACGCCACGACGCACTTCTTTGCCACCGACGGGATCGAGGCCGCCGGATTGCCCGGACTCTTTCTGATCGCGCTTTTCTGCGCCTTCGTCTTCTGGGTCCTCGACTCCGCGGCGCAGAAACACGACCCCCGGCTGGCCGCGCTGGTTACGACCTACGCGGCGTACAACCTGGCGAATATCTCCATCTTCACCGCTCTTTTATCGGGGGGCCTCGGCCTACTGACTCTTCTCCTGTACTTGCTGGCGCCGGGCCCCTCTCGGCCGGATGAAGTCGAAGGCATCGGCCGTGGCGTTCGAGGCCAAAGAGCGGCGCGGTCCCTTCCAGATCGTCGGCTCAGCCCCGGAATCAGTCATGGCCCCGTACGTAGCCTCGGCCGGACGCGGAGGGCATGATGCGTATCGTCCTCATCTCGCAGATATTTGCCCCCGGCATGGGCTATCTGGAGAACGTCTTGCCAAAATACCTGGCCCGGCGGGGCGCGGAGGTGCACGTGCTTGCTTCTTCGCTCGCGCCCGACTACCGCCAACGCGCTCTGCCGCCTCGCCGTCAAGATGGTGACGGCGGTGCCGAAATCGAGACCATCGACGGATTCCGTCTGCATGTTCTCGGGCACAGTGCAACCTTTGGCCACGTTCGCCTGCTCGGACTCGCGCCGAAGCTGCGCGAGTTGCGTCCGGAGATCGTGCAGACCATGACCCCGATCGGCTGGATCGCGCTCGAAGCTGCGTGGAACCAGTGGCGCCTCGGCTATCGTTTGTTTTCCGGTTGTCACTACCACGCTTCCGTCTTTCCCCTGGCGCGGGAAAAATCCACGATTTCAAAGATCGAACGCTGGCGGAGCTACCCGGAACGCTGGCTGCCGGGGCGCATGGCCAGCTGGATGACGGAGAAATATTATGCCATCGCTCCAGACTGCGCCGAGGTGGCGAAACGTTTTTTCGGTGTGCCCGGGGAAAAACTGGAAATTTGTCCGCTGGGCGTTGATACGGAAATTTTTTTTCCCGCGTCCAGTCCGGCAATGCAGAGAGAACGATCCGCCCTGCGCGGGCGCCTGGGATTTCAGGACGACGATATCGTCTGCGTCTACTCCGGACGCTTCGGCGTCGACAAGAATCCACTGCTCCTGGCGCGCGCCATTTCCCGGCTGGCGTCCGCCGGCGAACCCTTCCGCGGCCTCTTTATTGGACGCGGTCCACAGGCGGGAGAGATTGCCGATTGCTGCGGTTGCGTGGTGCAGCCCTTTGTACCCATGCGGGAGCTGGGCGCGTTCTATCGCGCCGCCGAGATTGGAGTCTGGCCGACGCAGGAGTCCATGTCCATGCTGGACGCATTGGCGTGCGGGTTGCCGCTGATCGCGAATGACACCATGCAGGCGCCGGAGCGCCTGCGCGGCACGGGGTTGCCCTACCGGCTGGGCGATGGCGACGACCTCGTCGTTCAACTCCGCGCGCTCGGCGACACCCGGCTCCGCGAAAAACTGGGTGCCGAGGGAGCACGCCGCATGCGCCAGGAATTCAGCTGGGAAGCGATCGCCCGCAGCCGCCTCCGCGATTACTCCGCCGCCCTCGCGCGTCGCAACCCCGAACTTCGCAACCTCGACCGCCGCAACTACGATCTCGGCAATTTTGATCTCGGCAATCTCGACCTCGGCAACTTCGAACCAACCAAAACGCTGGCCAACAAAAGCGCCGCAGTGGAATTTGTCTCAGGAGATCCCGAGCGATTTCGCCCGCGCCAAGACCGAGAAGAGTGAATAGCCATGAAAATGCACCTGGAGTGCACATGAACCTGGAGCGCACATGAACATGGAGCGAACCCTACGGCGCGTCATTCCTTCCGCATCGCGTCTCACCTACAACCCGGTGTTCAAGGCGATCGTCAACTCCTTCGATCTGCTTCCGAAACTGGTCTATCAGGAGTTTTCCCGTATTCCTCCGAACCACATGCGAATTCGCATCGGGGTTGGGAACCGCATCTTCGCCAACCAGGTGATCTTCGTCGCCGGCCCGAAAGACTTCTGGATGCACGCCTTCCATTCCGGCTGGTGCCGCCTGGACTCGACCGTGATGGATATCGGCTGCGGCTGCGGCCGCTACGCCCATCCGCTGCGCGACTACCGCTTCAAATCCGAGCGCTTCACCGGCAAGTACATCGGCATCGACATCGACGAGGAGATGCTCGACTGGTGCCGGAAAAATTACGATGCCGAACGTTTTTCTTTTTACCGCTCGCATCACCGCAGCCAGGCCTACCGTGGCGTGATCGACGGCAACTCCGAATACGCTTTGCCCGCCCGCGATGCCTCCGCCGATTTCGTTTTTTCGACCTCGCTCTTTACCCATCTCCTCGAAGCGGAACTCGACAATTACTGCCGAGAAAGCTATCGCGTGCTCAAGTCCGGGGGCTCGATGGCGATGGCGTGCTTCAGCATGGACCACCCACCGCCGACCTTTGGACACCGCCACAGCTTCCAGCACCGCATCGCCAACGCTCACGTCGAATCTCTCGAAGTTCCCGAGGCCGCCGTTGCCTATGACGAAACTTTTCTCCTCGCCCGGGCGGAGGATGTGGGATTCCGCAGCGCCGAGATTCTGGCCGCTCCCGGAGACTGGCAGCCCATGCTGCTCTGCCGGAAATGATTGCAGGAACGGAGAACAACGCTGACGCCAGGAAAATGGTGGCGCTATTTGCGGAGAATCAGGAATTGCGCGCCGCGACTCCCGTCCAGGAGAGCCCGTGCCGTTCCGAGTAGTGGCCGGGAAGATGAACGCTCACTCTGGGTAATGGGAGCCAAAGACCACGGGCCTCCAGCTGCAGCGAATGGAATCCGCGGGAAACCAGGCCGGCTATGGTTTCGCGCCGGAATCTGCGGAGTTGGTTCGCAGGTACCCCGAGGCGGCGATACTTGAAACTTTCCTCGTTCGGGACAGACCAAACAAAGTGTCCGCCCGGCCGGAGAACGCGTCGGACTTCATCGACGGCACGTTGCGGGTTCTCAAGATATTGCAGAGCTTGCAGCGTAACCACGAGATCGAAACTGTCGGAGGCGAAGGGCAGGCGGTTCAGGTCGGCGCGAAAGTATTCAGCCGGGTGGTAGCGGGAGGCGCGAGCCAGGGGACGCGCTGAAAAGTCACTCCCGACGTAATCGTGGCGTCTAGAAAGATGCCTCCAGAGCATCCCTTCGCCACAAGCGGCATCGAGGATCCGGAGCGCCCTTCCAGCGGCGACCGTTTCGATCGCGCCGCTCGCCCAGCCATAGAGGTAGGCGTTGCCAAGCTCGGCGATCAGCACCCGGCCAAGCTGCAGCCATGCTCGATCGGCGCGCTTCGAATAGCCCGCCCGATAGGATTCCAGCCGCTGCCCATCGGGTGAAGCTTCATCCAGGGATGCTAGGGGAAGGAGCTCCCAGACGCCGTTCGTCTGCGAGAACTCGCGGCCGCAGCTCTTGCAAAGCAGCCCGTGGTCAGCGTGGCGAAGGGCAGCGCCATCATCCGGACAGACCAACGCCGCCATCTCCAGCAGTGCTTGCTTCACCAGGCGATTCTAAGCGCGCAATTTCGATTGTCAAAGCGGAAGGCCTGCCCACGTCGTAACTGCGTCACCATTCATGACCTTCAATTTCTGCCGGACTCTGCTGTGGGAGATGGATGCCCGGCTGGCGCCCGCCTGGCGCCAGATTCCGCGGCCGTCCCCATTGCTTATATTCACCTTTCACAGCCTTTTCGAGTCGGCGAACGAGGTGGGTAAGGGGATGCTTGATCCGCAGCAGGGAATTACTCGCTGCATGTTTCGCGATTTTGCCGCCGACTTCCACCACCATGGCTACCGCTTTGTTTCGCCCGGGGAAATCGCCGCCGGACTCGATCCCTCCTGCCCCTGCCTCATGATCACCTTCGATGACGGATACGCCAACAACCAGCGCGCCCTGCCCGTGCTCGAGGAGTTCGCCGCGCCCGCCGTTTTTTGTGTCTCGGCAAACCACGTTTCGACCGGCAAGCCGTTCTGGTGGGACGTGCTCTACCGCGAGGCTAGGAAACGGGCGTGGCCGGAACAGAAGCTGGAGAGAAGGCGAAGCGCATGGAAACGTTTGCGGACCGCGGACGCGGAAGCCCAGCTGGCCGCCGAATTCGGCACCCCGGCGTTTCGCACCGTCTGCTATCTCGACCGGCCCTTCACTCCCGGGGAACTGCGGGAGTTCGCCCATCATCCGCTCGTCCACATTGGAAACCACACCTGGGACCATGCCATTCTCACCAACTATTCCACGCACGAGATGGCCGAGCAGATTCAGCGCGCGCAAAAGTCGCTCGGCGAGCTCACGGGGCGGGTGCCGCTAGTGATCGCCTATCCGAACGGCAACGTCTCCATGAAAATTGAGCGCGCCGCTCGCGAGGCGGGACTCCATCTCGGTTTGACCGTTCGCCCGGGAAAAAACCGGATCCCGGGAGCGCTTCGATCCGAGCCGAGCTTGCGGCTGCGCCGCCACACCCTTCGCGGAGACCGTGGCATCGCCGAGCAGTGTGCGATCGCCCGCTCCCCTGTCTCCCTGCAAGCCGCCCTGCACGCCATTCGAAGCGCGGTAACGGTATAGGCGCTATGACACGAGAGATCCAGAAACTGCGTATTCTCCAGGTGCACAACCACTACGCCCCGGGCTGGGGAGGCGAGGATACCGTAGTCGAACTCGAAGGCGAACTGCTGCGCGCTCGAGGACATGAAGTCGATACTTTCACGGATTCGACGACGGCCTTGAAAGCCGGACCCCTGGCGCGGCAGTTGCTGGCGGTGCCGAGTTTTCTCTGGTCGCGGCATGCTTACCAGGGTCTGACGCAAAAGATTAGAGCGTTTCAGCCGGATGTGGTGCACGTGCACAACACCTTTCCGAAGCTCAGTCCGGGGATATTCTGGGCCTGCCGCAGGTCTGGCGTACCGGTGGTGCAGACGCTCCATAACTTCCGTCTGCTGTGCGCGAACGCGATCCTGTTTCGCGCCGACCGGCCCTGTGAGAAATGCGTTGGGCGCGCGCCCTGGCCGGCCCTGCGCCATCGCTGCTACAAAAACAGCCTGGCGCGCACGGCCGTGATCGTCGCCGTCGGCGCCCTGCACACGACCCTCGGCACTTACACCCGCGCGGTCGATGCCCACATTGTGCTGAATGATTTCAGCCGAAGGATTTTCGTGCGTGGCGGCCTTCCCGGCGACCGCCTCTTCGTGAAGCCGAATTTTGTTCCCGTCTCGCAATTAGGCCGCAGCGGCAGAAAAAAGCAAGTGGTTTTTGCCGGAGCCATCACCCGGAGCAAGGGGGTTGAACTGCTGCTCGAGGCCTGGCGTCAGGCGGCCCTCGCGGGCTTCGAACTGCTGCTGGTCGGTGATGGCCCGGACCGCGACGAATTGCAGCGCCGCTATTCGGGCCTCCCACGAGTCGGCTGGCTAGGACGCCGCGCTCGCTCGGAGGTGCTGGAGCAAATCGCCGCCAGCCGCATGCTCGTCTTCCCGTCGCTCGGCACGGAGAATTGTCCGATGGTCGTGCTCGAGGCCCTCTCCGTGGCCACGCCGGTGATCGCGTCCAATCATCCCAGTCTGCAGGCGATGGTCCAGGCCGGGCGCGAGGGGTTGCTCTTCGAGGCGGGCAACGCGCAGGCGCTGGCCGCCGCATTGCGCGATGCTCTTCTTGCCGATAGCGAGACCTGGTCCGGATGGTCGAGCCAGGCCCGTCGCACCCAAACCGAGCGCTTTAGCGAAGAGGTGAACTACGACCAGTTGGTTTCGATCTACCAGAGCGTCCGACTAAAGCAGCCGCCTCCGGCAGCCGATGTCTTGCTGGTAACGATCTCCTCGCGATGAGCCCCTTCCGATTCTGGCGTGACGGCAGGCGTACTCCTCGGCGTGACACAGGCGTGACCATATGCGCATTCTGATCCTCGGTATCAACTACTTCCCGGAACGTACATCGGTCGCTCCTTTCACCACCGGGCTGAGCGAGCATCTGGCCGCGCAGGGACATGCGGTGCAAGTGGTGACCGCATTTCCGTATTACCCGGAATGGCGCGTCTGGGATGAATATCGCGGCCGGATGACGCAGAAAGAAGTTCGCTGTGGGGTCGAGATCCGGCGGGTGCGCCATTTTATTCCGCGGCGCGCCAGTTCTCTCGTCGAACGCCTGCTGCATGATTTCTCTTTCACCATAGCGGCCCTGGCTGCCGGGGTCGCGGCCGAGCCTTGCGATCTTATTTATTGCTCTTCGCCGCCCCCGGCTCTGGCTCTGGCTGCTTGGACATTGAGCCGTCTACGGAATGTTCCCTACATCATCAAGCTCACCGACCTCGCCTCCGACGCTGCCCTGGCGACTGGAATTCTGCGGGAAGGGATGCTCGTGCGCTCGGCCCGAGCCCTGGAAAATCTTGTCTATCGAAATGCGCACGCGGTCGTCTGCCTGTGCGAGGGTTTTCGCGAAAAGCTGGCGCAAACCGGCATTCCCGCCGAGCGGCTGCGCCTGATACCGGATTGGGGCGACACCGACGCGATTCGCCCAGTTACGAGCGATGGGAGCTTTCGCGATGCCCACCGCATCGCCCGCGAGAAGTTCGTCATCCTGCATACCGGCAACATGGGGAAAAAACAGGATCTGCTGAACGTGGTCCGGGCCGCGGCCCTCAGCAAAAACGATCCTCGTTTCTTGTGGGTGATCGTCGGCGAGGGCGAAGAACGGGAACTGGTGACGAGCGAAACCAAAGCGCTAGGGCTGAGCAATCTGCTGCTCTTGCCCTTGCAGCCGGTGGCCAAACTCCGCCAGGTCTATGCGGGTGCCGACCTGCTTCTCCTCAACCAGAAAGCGGCCGTCAGAGATGCCGTCATTCCCTCGAAGCTGCTGACCTACATGGCGTCGGGGCAGCCGGTGCTCTCCGCCGCGCACGTCGACAGTGTCACTTCCCGTCTGGTTCGCGACGCCGGATGTGGGATTGTCGTCCGGCCCGATGATCCGGCCGCGCTGGTTGAGGGAGCTTTCGCGTTGCGCGCCAACAGCCCTCTGCGCAGGACAATGGGAACGAACGGGCGCAGATACGTGGAAAAAAATTACAACAAGGCGCGAGTGCTGGCCGGATACGATCAATTCTTCCAGTCGTTCACCCATACCGCAACCGCGCGCGCAACCGCAGCCGGCGCCGGTTAGAGTTCACCGCCCTCATTTTTCTCCGGTGTCTGCGCATAGCGAACCACTCACGCTTCCGAAATCAGGGGAAAAACCGAGGCCAAGAAAGGAAGGTTCCCAGCCCGTGTTTCTGTCACTGCGTTTGTACCGCTTGGTGCTCACCTTATTCACCTACTCTTTGCCTTGGGCGGCTTTTGAATCCGGCTATCAGCTTTGGTGGTACGTGTGGGGCTATGTGGCCAGTCCGGCAATCTATTCCCGCTCCGGCCATGTCGTCTTGCTGCTGCTGAGTTCTTTTGTGTGGGCCTTCATGTCGGTGCGCTACCGGGTGACGAGTCTCGAGGAACTGTTCCGCGAACGGACCGGCGTAAAGTCGACACTGTCGGCGCTGGCGGCGACCAGCAGTATTTTGTTCGCGATTTTGTTCTTCACCGGCGAGGGAGCGTTTCCGCGCGGCCTCTTCCTCTGCGACATTCTGGCTTTGTTCGCTATCACCTTGCTGGTGCGCTTCCTGCTCCGCCTCGTCCTCGGGAGATGGAAGACACGCGGGCGGCCGACCTCGCTCTTGATCATCGGCGCCGACAGCTTCGCGCAGCAAGCCGCGGAAAGTTTGCAACGGCTCTCCTTTGCTCCTTGCCAGATCGCGGGTTACGTAGCGCTGCCCGATCAGGATCCGGCGGCAGCGGCCAGTCCGCTCTATGGATTCGAGGAGATCGAAAAGTTAAACGCCACCAAAGGATTTCAGGAGGTCATCATTGCCGTCCATCCTCTGCAATTCGCGCGCATGCCGGCCATCGTCGAAGGCCTCGAGAAACTGTCCTTGCCGGCGCGAGCCATCGTCGACTTGGGCACGCGCGCGGTCACCCGCGAGCGGTTATTCCAGTTGGGCCGCATTCAGGTGCTCGACCTGACGACCAGTCCGGCCGATTTGCTGCCTTACGCGCTGCTCAAGCGGGCCTTCGACATTTTCTTCTCCTTGCTTGTGCTCGCTCCTGCCCTTCCGCTCTTTGCCCTGGTTGCGCTCATTATCGGAATCAGTTCGCGCGGTCCGGTGTTTTTCGCGCAGGAGCGCGTCGGGCTTCATGGTCAACGGTTTCGCATGTACAAATTCCGCACCATGCAGGTTTCCGCCGAGCAGGAGAGCGATACCGTATGGAGCAGCACGAACAATCCGCGGACCACGCGCCTCGGCTCCTTCCTGCGGCGCACCAATATCGACGAATTGCCGCAGTTCTTCAACGTGCTGAAGGGCGATATGAGTGTGGTCGGTCCGCGGCCGGAGCGGCCCTACTTCGTCGATAAGTTCCTGGGCGAAGTGCGCCGCTACAACCGCCGTCACGCGCTCAAGGTCGGGATTACGGGATGGGCGCAAGTGCGCGGATGGCGCGGCGACACCTCCATTGAAAAACGCCTGGAGCACGACCTCTACTACCTGCGGAACTGGAGCTTTGCCTTCGACTTGCAAATTGTCGCCATGACCGTTCTGTCAACCTTGAGCAAGCACGCGTAGGCATTCCGCGGCCATCGATTCATTTCCAAAAAGTCAAAACCACTGAGGAGAGCACAACCATGTCAGTTCCCAATCGCATACTCGTTACCGGTGCCGGCGGTTTCATCGGGCACCATCTCGTGAAGCGTCTGAAAGCGGAAGGCCACTGGGTCCGCGGCGTAGACATCAAGGCGCCGGAATATGAAGCGTCGCCGGCCAACGAATTCGAAATCCTCGATCTGCGCAAATACGAAAGCTGTCTCCTGGCAACCTGCGGCAGCATCGCTCAGGTCTACAATCTCGCCGCCGACATGGGCGGGATCGGCTACATTACGGCGTCGCGCGCCGATATCTCGCGCAACAACATTCTGATCAACGCCCAAATGCTCGAAGCCAGCCGACTGAACGGCGTTTCGCGTTTCTTGTTCTCCTCTTCCGCGTGCGTCTATGCGCAGAGCAAACAGCGTTTCGCGGAGGTGAGTCCGCTCCGCGAGGAAGACGCCTATCCTGCGGATCCCGAGCCCGGGTATGGATGGGAGAAGCTTTTTGCCGAGCAATTATGCCGCTATTACTGGCAGGACTATCGCCTCGATACCCGTATCGTGCGCTTCCACAATGTCTACGGCCCTCTCGGTACTTACGAAGGCGGAAAGGAAAAAGCCCCGGCGGCAATTTCGCGCAAGGTGGCATTAGCCAGCGACGATGACGAGATCGCTATCTGGGGAGACGGCGAGCAGACGCGCTCCTTTATGTACGTGGATGACTGCGTCGAAGGGCTGGTTCGGCTCATGGCATCCGACTATCGCGAGCCTTTGAACCTCGGCACCGACCGGCTGATCTCGATCAACGGCCTGGTCGATCTGATCAGTGCGATCGCCGGCAAACGGCTGCGGAAGAATCACGATCTCAACCAGCCGCAGGGAGTGCGCGGGCGCAACAGCGATAACAGCCGCTTGCGAGACACTTTGGGATGGGAGCCATCGGTGCCGCTCGAAGAGGGACTCGTTGTTACCTACCGCTGGATTGAAAAAGAATTACGCCACAACGGACGCCTTTCCAACCTTTACATGGTTCGCAGCGCGGGCTAGGAGCGCAGGAAACGGCCTGCTGAATGGTTGGCAAAGGCCAGGTAGCCGGCGAAGCTACGAGGCCCTTCTAAATTGTTCGACGACCCGTCTCGTGCCAATGCGATCGAGTTCCGCGCCCAGCGTTCTGATCTTTTCCGAGCGGCGATGATAATCGTGAAGCTGGGAAGAAGTGAAGGGCGTCGGCTGGGTGAAGCTCTCAATTTGAAATCGAATCAGCTGCTGGATCTCGTCTTCGATCACATTGGGGGTTGTCATGGCGACCTCGGGCGAGATTGTAGCCGAGAGCCGGTTATTCACCCAAGTTGCTTATAAATTTTTAACACCGTCTTAACAAATCGGTTCAGCCGGAGGCCTTCCATCGCTCCCGCTTATAATTCCTAGCATCATGCAGGAGTTCTTCCGCGACCTTCGTTTCGCCGTCCGCATGCTAGGCAAGAATCCCGGCTTCGCCTTGGCAGCCGTCATCACGCTCGCAGTTGGGATCGGCGCCAACACTGCCATCTTCACGGTGACCAGCGCGCTTCTGCTGCGGCCATTTCCGTATCGGGAGCCGGAAAAGCTCGTCAGTGTGATTGAGCAGGACAAGAGTAAACGCCCCGGCACGTTGCTCTGCTACGAACTGGTGCGCGACTTCAACCGCTCGTTCGAGTCCGTTGCCGTATGGACGAACGACAACCTGAATCTGACCGGCTTTGGCGAACCGCTCCAGGTGCCGGTAGCGCGGGTGTCGCCGAATTTTTTCTCGATGCTGGGAGTGCAGCCCGAACTCGGACGATTGTTTACCGAAGACGAAGGGCGTCCCGAAGGCAAAGCCGTTGTTGTGCTCAGCGATGCGATATGGCGGAGCCGTTTTAACGGCGCTCGCAACATCATCGGCCAGACGGTGACGCTCGATGCCAGTCCATCGACCATCGTGGGTGTGCTGCCTGGGAATATTCATTTTCCCTTCGTCGGCCCCGCCGACATATGGACGCCCCGCTACTTCGAATTTTCGTTGATGACCCCACAGCGCCTGCGTTCGGGCGTAGGTTATCTCCAGATGGCGGCGCGACTGCGACCCGGGATCACGCTGCCGCAGGCCAATGCCGAACTGGCCGTTCTTAGCGAGCGCTATCGAAGGCAGAATCCTACCGCGCCCGATGCCGACCCCTCCGTCTTCATGGCGGCGGACAGCTTGCGCAACCTGGTTGTGGCCGACGTGCGCGGCAAAGTGCTGGTGCTTTCCGCCGCCGTTGCTGTGGTGCTGCTGATTGCTTGCGCGAACGTGGCCAGCCTGCTGCTTTCGCGTGCGCTCGCTCGCAAAAAGGAAATTGCCGTGCGCACGGCGCTCGGCGCCACGCGCGGCAGGCTCGTTGCGCAATTGCTCACCGAAAGCATGCTGCTCTCGCTCTGTGCGGGCGTGCTCGGCGTGGGACTGAGTTGGGCCGCCACGCGAGCATTTATCACCTGGGGAGCAAGCCAGATTCCCGAAGGAATTCCGATCGGCGTCGATTTGCGCGTGCTGCTGTTCACCCTAATCGTTTCGATCTTCGCCGGAATTATGTTTGGAACTTTCCCTGCGATGCAGCTTGCGCGAACGAATCCGAACGCTACGCTGCGCGATGAAGGCCGAGGCATCTCCAGCGGACACAGCCGCGCGCAGATAAAGAATTTGCTTGTGATAGGGCAAGTCGCGCTGTCACTGCTGCTCTTCATCGGCGCTGGACTGCTCTTGCGCAGCTTCGTGCAACTGTTGCGCGTCGATCCCGGCTTCGACGCCGAGAATGTACTCACCATGAATCTTTCGTTGCCCACGGTGAAGTACGCAAAAGCGGAGCAGCAGATTGCATTCTTTGACGAAGTGGTTCGCCGCGTCTCTGCTCTGCCCGGAGTGCGCACGGCTGCGACCTCCGCCACGTTACCGCTGAATTGGATACGCATCACTCCTATATTGCCGGAGGGCCAACCCGATGTGCCGCTGCCGCAGCGGCCGTTCGTCGACATAGAAGCCATCAGCCCGCAGTGGTTCCAGACATTACGAGTTCCGCTGCGTGCGGGCCGCGACTTCACCGCCACGGATAAGGCCGACTCGCCCAAGGTTGTAATCGTGAATGAAACCTTTGCCCGCCACTTCTGGCCCAACCAGAACCCGATCGGAAAGCATATCGTCGTCGGGCGCGGGCCAGTTCCGGCCGAAGTAATTGGCATGGCCGCGGATATTAAAAACAAGGGCATCGACCAGGACACGCAGGTGCAACTCTATCTCCCGTTTCCGCAACTGCCCTGGGGAGATATGAATCTGCTGGTGCGGACGGCCGTCGAGCCGCACAGCATAATCTCCGCGGTGCGGGCGCAGATCGCGATGGTCGACCCCGACCAACCGATTACCAAGATTCAAACCGTACAAGAAATCATGGACGCGTCGCGTTCGCAGCCACGCTTCACTATGCTGCTGCTCGGTGTGTTTTCTGCTACCGCCCTGGCGCTCGCGATCATCGGAATCTATGGGGTGCTCTCATACTCGGTGGCGCAGCGCCGCCAGGAATTTGGCATCCGGCTGGCACTCGGCGCGGAACACGCCGACATTTTGCGCCTGGTGGTCCGCCAGGGACTTACTCTCGCGATTGCTGGAGTTGTTATAGGTCTGATTGCCGCGTTGTTGCTCACGCGGCTGATGGCGAGCATGCTCTACAACGTCGGATCGCTCGATGTTGCGAC